>NZ_JBYSWF010000060.1:0-47768 GCF_058780865.1 Pseudomonas sp. GP01-A4 | reverse complement strand
AAGACCTTTTGGTTACTTTTGGGGCGTTTGCCAAAAGTGACCCGCTGTAAGAGCGGAACCCTAAGTGGCCGTTACCGAAGAAACGGATATGTACCCAAAACCAAACCCAACCTTAAGGATTCCGAACACTCAAAAGACTCATCAACCCCGCCAACGGAAAATCCCCCTCCAACTCCGCCAAACTCGCCGTACTCATAGCCTGCGGCTGCCGAAAATGCCCATGCTGCAAATAACTGATCAGCCCCCCCACAAACGGCTGATGACTGACCAACAACACATCATCGTCATTATCGAGATGCTTGAGCACCTCCAGCGGATTACTCTCGGGCGTCAACCAAGGCACAGTGCGGATCTCAGGCTCAAACCCCAACGCCTCCCGCACCAACTGCGCCGTCTGCTGCGCCCGCACATACGGACTGGCAATAATCGCCCGCACAGGCTGCCCAATCAGATGCCCCGCACTGCGCAAAACCTCATCGCGCCCATGGGCCGTCAAATTACGCTCAGCATCCGTACGCGCATGCCCCTCGGCCTCACCGTGACGCAACACCCACACCTTCATAGCTTGGGTTCCTCATCACGCACAGGATGCGGCGCCGGCGGCACACTGTGGGCAGCCTCACCTTCCGGCGCACGCGGCGTCGGCCAATCAGCAAACGGCCAAGGCTTCTGATCACTGTGAAAGCTGCCAAACCGCCCAATCTGCGCCAAAAACTGGCTCAAACTGTCACCAAAATTCATCAGCCCCAGGTTCGGCGCGCCGTACACCAACCGGTAAACCAGCTGCACTACCACCAGCGCCCCCAGCAGAAACTGCGCCACTTGCCACACCAGGGCAAACACCAGCATCCACAGCACACGCAGGCCAATGGATTCGTACTTGGGAGCTGCTTTCGGATCGTTCATGACGCGTTCCTCAGTTGAAACCACTGGTGGAAATAAAGTCGACATCGGTCTTCGGCTCGGCGCGCATCAGCAACTCGATGACCTGGTTCAAGGTGCGCCCTTCAAACAGGATCGCGTGCAACCCGGCAACCAGCGGCATATACACCCCGACCTCCTGAGACTTGGCCTTCAGCACCTTCAGGGTGTTGACGCCTTCCGCCACTTCGCCCAAACGTGTCACGGCGTCTTCCAGGCTCAAGCCCTGGCCAAGGGCAAAACCGACCTGATAGTTGCGGCTTTTCGGTGACGAGCAGGTGACGATCAGGTCGCCCACACCCGCCAGGCCAAGGAAGGTCATCGGGTTGGCGCCCTGATTGACCGCAAACCGGGTCATCTCGGCCAGGGCGCGAGTGATCAGCATGCTCTTGGTGTTTTCACCCATGCCCAGCGCAACCGCCATGCCGGCGATGATCGCGTAGACGTTTTTCAACGCCCCGCCCAACTCGACGCCGAAACGGTCGGCACTGGCGTACACGCGGAAGGTGCGACCGTGCAGCACCTCCTGCACCCGCTCGCAGAGTTCTTCGTCTTCACTGGCGATCACCGTGGCAGTCAGCGCGTGCTCAGCCACTTCCCGCGCCAGGTTCGGCCCGGACAACACGCCAATCCGCGCTTCGGGGGCGATTTCTTCAAGGATCTCGCTCATCAACTTGAAGGTGTGCGCCTCAATGCCCTTGGTCAGGCTCACCAGCAGCTTGCCCGCCAGCCGCTCGGCATGGGGTGCAAGCACCGAACGCAAAGCGCTGGAGGGCAGCGCGACGAAGCACAGGTCGCATTCGTCCAGCGTCGCCTGTAAATCAGTCACCGGCTCCACGGCCGGCAGAATCTTGATGCCTTTAAGGTAACGGGGGTTTTCCCGGTTGACCCGAATGGCTTCGGCTTGCTCGGGGTCACGCATCCATTGACGCACCCGGTGACCATTTTCAGCCAGCAGATTAGCCACGGCGGTACCAAAACTTCCGCCTCCCAGGACCGCAATAGGGCGCTGTTCAGTCATATGCAATCCGTTAATCCATAGCAGTGGCGATGGCCGCATTATACGGAGCGACCCGCCTGCGGCCAGCCCCCGCGTCAATTCAAACGCTTGTCGGAAAATGCGACATTTGTGCGAAGTAATTACAAGGCCGACGACTGGCAAAAGGCCCCACCTCAGTTAACATGGGCGGCTATCCGTAATTATCAAGGCCGTGCCGTGTATTTGGGCCCTCCTCCTCGCTCATCCCTTTTGCTGACGTTGTTGTGCATGCCGTGGTGCAGTGTGCCGGTGCTGGCTGACGACCTGTTCCTCGACAGCCAGCCGCTGCCGCAGGTGCTGACCGCCACCCGGCTCAAGCAATCGGCCGCCGCCGTGCCCGGCAGCATGACGGTGATCGACAGCGAGCTGATCAAGGCCAGCGGCGCACGGGATATCCCCGAACTGCTGCGGCTGGTGCCCGGGATGATGGTCGGCTACACCACCGGCAACCAGGCCGCCGTGAATTACCACGGCACCCAGGCGGGCGATGCGCGGCGCATGCAGGTGTTGATCGATGGGCGCTCGGTGTACCGCGCGGGCCTGGCCACGGTGGACTGGAGCGATATTCCGGTAGCCCTGGAAGACATCGACCGCATCGAGGTCTTCCGCGGCCCCAATACCGTCAGCTACGGCGCCAACGCGCTGATGGCCGTCGTCAACATCCTCACCCGCTCGCCGGCCAACAGCCATGGCACGCGGATGAAACTCACCCAGGGCGGCCGAGGGATCAACGACTGGTACGCCAGCCAGGGCATGGGCTGGGACACCGGCGATTTGCGCCTGTCACTCTCCGGTCAACAGGACGATGGCTTTGACAGCGACCGCGTGGGCGCTGACCGCCGCGACGGGCGCCGCCTGAACCGCTTCAGCCTGGCCGTGAGCCAGACCCTGAATGCGCAACAAAGCATCGACTGGCAACTGGACGCCAAGGAAGGCACCAACCAGCGCCCTTACACCTACCAACCGGTGTTCGACGGGATTACCGAAGGCGGTAACAATTCCGACGTCAGCGCCAAGGACTATGCCGGTTCCCTGCGCTGGAACTTCGACTTCAACCCCGATCACAGCCTGTATATCCAGGGTTCGGCCCAGCAATGGGATCGCCGGCAGATCTGGCGCGCGTGCGATGCCAAGGTCTCGTTCAGCCCGGAACTGACGCAGCTGTGGCAGCTCAACCCCAACTATGCCGAGCGACTGGCCCGGCACATGAACAACTTCAACCCAGGCAACCTTCCACCCGGCAGCGCCGCCGAGCAGGCACTGGCCCGCCAGGTGCTCCAGCAATGGGGGGACGGCGGCAAGGACCCGGTCTGCGGCAACATCGACCAAAGCACCAAGGAAAGCCGCTACGACCTGGAGCTGCAAGACACCCTCAGCCTGTCCGACAGCCTGCGCCTGGTCAGCGGCATGAACTACCGCTACGACCGCGCCGACTCCGACACCTACTTCAACGGCACCCTGGACGACACCACCTGGCGCCTGTTCGGCCACCTGGAATGGCGGGCCAGCGAACACTGGCTGCTGCAGGGCGGCGCGATGTACGAAGACACCCACCTGAGCGGCAACTCGCTGACGCCACGGGTGGCCGTCAACTACCTGATCAACCCGCGCCACGGCCTGCGCGCGGTGTACTCCGAAGCCATTCGCTCCCCGGACATGTTCGAGAACAACGTCAACTGGAGCTACCGCGTCACCAACCTCAGCTCGCCGGCTTACGGCCAGAACTCCGGCCAATACTTCGTGGTGACCCGCGGCCCGGGCAACCTCGACAAAGAGCTGATGCGCTCCCGGGAGCTGGGCTACAACGGCTTTTTTGCCGACATCGGGCTGAACGTCGACGTGAAGCTGTTCTACGACGAAATCAGCGAAATGGTCAGCGAGCCGCTGCGCAACAACCAGTACATCGCCAGCAACTCGAACAGCTCGCGCTTTACCGGCACCGAAACCCAGCTCGACTGGCACATGAGCACCGCCGACCGGCTGCGCGTCACCTATGCTTATGTGGATGCCAGCGCCACCAACCCCCTGGACAGGCAGCAGACCGCCCGCAACAGCGGCTCGGCCGGCTGGATGCGGGAATGGGGCCATGGCTGGTCCAGCGCGGTGTTCTACTATGGCGACGATGCGCTCAACCAGTATCGCTTCGAACGGGTCGACCTGAGGGTGGCCAAGCGCATTGCCTTGGGCAAAGCCAACGTGGAGCTGGCCGGCATGTTGCAACAACGCCTCGACAATCAGCCCACCACCTGGCCCGACAACAACTATGACCAACGCCACGTGCTCTACTTCAGTGCGGAGTTAGAGTTCTAGTGGACAGCGACTCGTCACGGATGACCCTGCCCTTTACCGCCCGGCTCTGGCGGTGCTGTGTGTTGCTTGGGGTTTTACTGTTCGGCGCACCGACATGGGCAGCGGATATCCTGCTGACCGCCGACGAAGACGGCCCGGGCGTACAAACATTCGTCCAGGCCCTGGCCCTGCAGCGTCCCGAAGACAGCGTGAAGTTCACCCCGCTCAAGGACCTGCCCGCCCCTGCAAACTTGCCGACCAGCACCCGCCTGATCCTGCTGGACCTGCCCAGCCTTGACTGGCGCCTGCAAGACGCCCAGGGCCCACCGACCCTGGTGCTGCGCATCAGCCGCCTGCAAGCGCGCCAGCGCCTGGGTGCCACGTTGCCTGCGAAGATCAGCCTGCTGTGGAGCGACCCACCGCTGGACCGACAACTGCGCCTGATCACCGGCATCCTGCCTCAGGCCCGGCGCATCGGCGTGCTCTATGGCATCGACAGCGAGTTCCTGCTGCGCGAGCTGCGCCAGTACGCCGCGCCCATGGGCCTGGAGATCGTGCCCCAGCTTTGGGAAAACATTAATGACAGTCGCCCGCTGCAAAGCCTGTTCAAGAACAGCGACGTCTTGCTGGGGCTGGATGATCCCCAGCTGTACAACCCGAAAACCGCGAAAAACCTGCTGCTCAGCAGCTACGCCAGGCAATTGCCACTGGTCGGGCCCAACGCCGGGTTCGTCAAGGCCGGCAGCCTGGCCAGCACCTACAGCGATCAGACCGACTGGCTGGATGTGCTCGACCGCCTGCTGGATCATGCGCCGGCCAGTTGGCCGCGCTCGCTGTACCCGGAACGTTTCAAAGTCGTAGGCAACCCGCAGGTTGCGCGCTCACTGGGGATCGAACAGGTGGACGAAACCAACGTCGCCGCCCGCCTGGCCGAAGGAGAAAAACGCCCATGACATTTCGTCGCCGTTGGGACATCAACACCCGGACCCAGCTCATTACCCTGGGCCCGGCACTCCTGCTGACGCTGCTGTTGATCAGCTTCTTCACCTTCGTGCGGATCCAGGACCTGCGCCAGGAACTGGACCACACCGGCCAGTTGATCGCCAACCAACTGGCGCCGGCCACCGAATACGGGGTGATTTCCGGCAACAACGACGTGCTTGAAAGCCTGTTGCGGGCCACCCTCGCCACGCCGCACGTGCGCTTCCTGGAGATTCAGGACAGCGCAGAAAATATCCTGGTGTATGTCGAGCAACCGTCGGAGAAGCACGATCGCTCGCTGTCGGTGAAAGTCTTCCAGGCGCCGATTCGCCTGCAACATATCCAGCTGGGCAATGACTTCTTCCAGGACAGTACTGCCGAGCCCAAGGCCCCGCGCGCGGACTACCTGGGGCGAGTGATTGTCGGCATGTCCAACGATGCGTTCAGCCAGCGCCAGCAGGAAATCCTGTTCAAGGCCGGGATTCTCGCGCTGTTCGCCCTGCTGTTTACCTTCCTGCTGGCCCGGCGCCTGGCGGCCAGCCTGTCGCAACCGATCAGCGCCATGGGCAATGCGGTCAAGGCGATCCAGCAGGGCGATTACCAGACGCCGCTGCCCATCGTGGATGACTCGGAGCTGGGCGACCTGTCGCGCCACATCAATAACCTCGCCGATGGCTTGAACCAGGCCAGTCGTGAACAGCACCAGGCCATGGCCCAGTTGATCCAGACCCGCGAAGAAGCCGAGCGGGCGAACAATGCCAAGTCGGACTTCCTGGCAATGATGAGCCATGAATTGCGCACGCCGATGAACGGGGTGCTGGGCATGCTGCAACTGCTGGAAACCACCGACATGACCGAGGAACAGACCGAATACGCGGCGCTGGCCTCGGAGTCCACCGAACACCTGCTGAAGGTGATCAACGACATCCTCGACTTCTCGCGCATCGAGCGCGCGGCCCTGGAGCTTGAGCACATTCCGTTCGACCTGGTGGAGCTGATCGGCAGTTGCGCCCAGGCCTTCCAGCACGCCGCCCAACAACGCGGGCTGGCGCTCGAAGTGCCGATCCCCCAGGGCCTGGGCTCGCTGCAGGTACAGGGCGACCCGACCCGCATCCGGCAGATTTTGGTGAACCTGATCGGCAATGCCCTGAAGTTCACCGAGCAGGGCACCGTCACCGTCGAACCCCACTGGCAGACCCTGGACCATGAATTGCTGTGGTTCACCTGCACCGTGCGCGATAGCGGGATTGGCATTTCCGCCGAGCGCCTGGAACTGATGTTCGATGCGTTCCAGCAAGCCGACAGTTCCATTTCAAGACGTTACGGCGGCACCGGACTGGGACTGCCTATCGCACGCACCCTGGCCGAACGCATGGGCGGCACCCTGCGCGCCCAGAGCGAAGAAGGCCACGGCTCGGTGTTTACCCTGGAAATTCCGCTGGCGATCTACCAGCAGAGCTTGCCGGTGCTCGCGCCGAATACCGAAGGCAATGCCCGTGCGGGCGAAGGGCGCAACGTGTTGCTGGTGGAAGACAACCCGGTCAATCGCACGGTGGTCGAAGCCATGCTGCGCAGCCTGGGGTTCGAGGTGAGCATCGCCACCGACGGCGCCGAAGCGATTCGCAGCGCCGAGAGCCTGATTTTTACCGCAATCCTGATGGACTGCCGACTGCCGGGCATCGATGGCTACGAGGCTACCCGGCAGATTCGCCAGTTGCCCGGTTGCGCCGAGCTGCCAATCATTGCCCTCACGGCCAATGCCTTGCAGGGCGATCGCGAAGCCTGCCTGGCAGCTGGAATGAACGATTACCTGGCAAAGCCGTTCAAACGCACGGATTTGCAGCAAATCCTGCAGAGATGGGTGCAGTAACACGGTGCCATCAGCCAACTGCGACTGGCGTGAAAGACGAAAGTGCGGCAGTCTTAGGCACCCGAACGGGCCCGTAAACCGGCCCGGTTTATAATTTCAGTGCACAAGTGTACATTCATGACCTTGACGCTGTGACTTTCACTACAACGCAATAGTCTATGTGTAGGCTGCCGATATGAGGCATGAACGCTTCAGTCGGCCGGGAAGATTTGCCCTGCCCTGCCGCATGGGATTATTGAGGAGCTCGCATGACCAAACAAAACGCCTTTACTCGGGAAGACCTGCTGCGCTGCAGTCGCGGTGAGCTGTTCGGCCCAGGTAACGCGCAACTGCCCGCCCCGAACATGCTGATGGTGGATCGCATCACCCATATCAGCGAAGAGGGTGGCAAGTACGGCAAAGGTGAATTGGTCGCCGAGCTGGATATCACCCCTGACCTGTGGTTTTTCGCCTGCCATTTCGAAGGCGATCCGGTGATGCCTGGCTGCCTGGGCCTTGACGCCATGTGGCAGCTGGTCGGTTTCTACCTGGGCTGGCAAGGCCTGCCGGGCCGCGGTCGCGCCCTGGGTTCGGGCGAAGTGAAGTTCTTTGGCCAGGTCTTGCCGACCGCCAAGAAAGTCACTTACAACATTCAAATCAAGCGCGTCCTCAAGGGCAAGCTGAACCTGGCCATTGCCGATGGTTCGGTGACTGTCGACGGTCGCGAGATTTATACTGCCGAAGGCCTTCGGGTCGGCGTATTCACTTCCACTGACAACTTTTAAGGGTTATCCGCATGCGCCGCGTCGTTATCACTGGTCTGGGCATTGTTTCGTGCCTGGGCAATGACAAAGAGACCGTCTCCGCTAACCTGCGTGCAAGTCGCCCTGGCATCCGCTTCAACCCGGAATATGCCGAAATGGGTCTGCGTAGCCAGGTTTCCGGCTCCATCGACCTGCCCCTCGAAGAACTGATCGATCGCAAGATCTATCGCTTCGTCGGCCACGCAGCCGCTTACGCCTACCTGGCCATGAAGGACGCGATCACCGATTCCGGCCTGAGCGAAGACCAGGTATCCAACGTGCGCACCGGCCTGATCGCCGGTTCCGGTGGCGCGTCGACCTTGAACCAGATGGAAGCGCTGGACATCCTGCGCGAGAAAGGCGTCAAGCGCGTTGGCCCGTACCGCGTCACGCGGACCATGGGCAGCACCGTTTCCGCCTGCCTGGCCACGCCGTTCAAGATCAAGGGCGTGAACTACTCGATCTCCTCCGCTTGCGCCACCAGTGCTCACTGCATCGGTACCGCTGTAGAGCAGATCCAGTTGGGCAAGCAGGACATCGTGTTTGCCGGCGGCGGTGAAGAAGAACATTGGAGCCAGTCGTTCCTGTTCGACGCCATGGGCGCCCTGTCGACCCAGTACAACGAAACCCCGGACAAAGCCTCCCGCGCCTATGACAAGAACCGTGATGGCTTCGTCATTGCCGGCGGTGGCGGCATGGTGGTGGTCGAGGAGCTGGAACACGCCCTGGCCCGTGGTGCGAAGATCTACGCGGAAATCGTCGGCTACGGCGCGACGTCCGACGGCTACGACATGGTTGCGCCAAGCGGCGAAGGCGCCATCCGCTGCATGCAGATGGCCATGTCCACCGTTGATACCCCGATCGACTACCTGAACACCCACGGTACTTCGACTCCGGTCGGCGACTCCAAGGAAATGGAAGGCGTGCGTGCGGTATTCGGCGACAAGGCTCCAGCGATCAGCTCTACCAAGAGCCTGTCGGGTCACTCCCTGGGCGCCGCTGGCGTTCACGAAGCGATCTACTGCCTGCTGATGATGGAAGGCAACTTCATGGCAGGTTCTGCCAACATCGAGGAACTGGACCCGGACGTGGCTGACATGCCTATCCTGACCAAGACTCGTGAAGATGCGACCATCAATACAGTGATGAGCAACAGCTTCGGCTTTGGTGGCACTAACGCCACCCTGGTGCTGAAACGTTGGCAGGGTAAGTAAGCTCCCGCAGCTTGATCGCCTGAAAACGCCCCGACTGGTTCGGGGCGTTTTTTTACCCGTTTACCGCGCTTACAGTGGCTCACTTTTGAAAGCCGGAATGCGTGCCCAGTCAAAAGTAAGCAAAACGCTCTTGCCCGATCACTCGGCACCTCGCTCAGGCTTGAGTGTTTAGAAGCAAAATCAAAAGCTAAAACGGGCACGGTCCAATGTGGGAGCGGGCTTGCTCGCGAAGGTCGTTAACGATGACGCTGGCATACTGATTCAACGCGGCGTTCTCAGGTTTTCGCCGGCAAGCCGGCTCCGACAGAAAAGCGGTTCTGCTTTTGCTTCTAACACTCAGGTCGGCTTCCAGGCCGCCGTGCTCTTGCTTTTGATCTTAGGCGCCCCGCCGACAGGCGAGGCAGAGCGCTTTGCTTACTTTGCCGCTTTTGCAAAGTGACTCGCTGCGAGAGCGAAACCATAAGTAGCCCCTACCACAGCAACGGGCATACTCCCCCAACAACCTAAACCGAAAACCGAGCCACCATCGTATTGAGATCCACCGCCAACCGCGACAACTCCTGGCTCGCCGCACTGGTCTGGTTCGCCCCCGCCGACGTCTGCTGTGCCAAATCGCGAATATTCATCAAATTGCGATCCACCTCCCGCGCCACCGCCGCCTGTTCTTCCGAGGCACTGGCAATCACCAGGTTGCGCTCATTGATCAAGGTAAACGCCGAAGCAATCTCCTCCAGCGCCGTCCCCGCCGACTTGGCGATATCCAACGTCGAACGCGCCCGAGTATTGCTCTGCTGCATAGAGCTCACCGCCTGATCAGTCCCCTGTTGAATCCCACTGATCATCTGCTCGATTTCCTGGGTCGACTGCTGCGTACGATGCGCCAAGGCCCGCACCTCATCCGCCACCACCGCAAACCCACGCCCGGCATCCCCAGCTCGCGCCGCTTCGATGGCGGCATTCAGCGCCAGCAAATTGGTCTGCTCGGCAATCGAACGAATCACATCCAGCACCTTGCTGATGCCATATACCTTCTGCGCCAGGTCCTCCACCTGAGTCGCATTGGCCGTCACATCATCCGCCAGGGACTCAATCGACAACACCGTCTGATGCACCTGCTCGCGCCCGTGCTGAGCGATACGATCCGACTCCCGCGACGCCTGGGACGTAGCCACCGCGTTGCTCGCCACCTCCTCCACCGCCGCCGTCATCTGGTTCACCGCAGTAGCCGCTTGCTCAATTTCCTGACTCTGCTGATGCAACCCACGGGTGGCATCTTCGGTCACGCAACTAAGCTCTTCGGAAGCCGACGCCAACTGGCTGGACGAATCGGAAATACGCCGAATGGTTTCCCGCAGGCTCTCCTGCATGCTTTTCAGCGCCTGCTGCAAACGCGCCGGCTCATCCTGGCCGCTGACCGTAATCACCCCGGTCAGATCGCCACTGGCCACACCCTGGGCGACTTTCAAAGACTGGGATAACGGCAGCACAATACTGCGGGTCAGCAACAATGCCAGGCCGATGGTGATCAGCGCCGTCACGGCAATCATGCCAACCACCCAACTGCGCGATTGCGTGAACACACTTTGCGCCAGGCTCGCCGCCTGATTGGCACTGACCTTGTTCAACGTCACCAGCTCACGCAGGGTGCCGGCCAGTTCGTCGGCCAACTGGTTCATCTCGCCGTTGACCACCTTGATCGCGTCTTCCAACTGATTCGCCCGGGAAAACGCCATCACCTGTTCCTGGCGCTGCAGGTAACGCTCTTCCTCGGTTTTAAAGCGATCGAACAGCACCCGCTCTTCAGGCAGCACGATCAAACCTTCATAGAGGGACTGAGCCTTGTGCAGGCCGCTTTTCAGCTCGGTGATTTTCTGCTCATTCTGCGTGATTGCCTGCGGGTCGCGGTTAAGCAGCAGCCGCAACGTCAGGGCCCGCACCCGCAGCAGGTCCTGATTCATCTCGCCGACCGCCATCACGCTGGGCAGCCAGTTGTTTTCCACCTGGTCAGACTGCTGGCGCATATTGCCCATCTGCAACAAGGCGAACCCGCCCAGGGCAAACACCATCAGCGCCAGCAAACCAAACCCCAGGCCGGCGCGAGGGGCGATATTCAGACTTCTGATATTCATGCTCGGAATCCTTCCAAAAGCGCTGCATCCACCTGCAGCGGGCTCTTGAAAGGTATCGGCGAGTTGAGACGTTTGCCTAAGACGAAAACGCGATATCAAAACGCCTTATGATCGCCCCGCCCCGGCTGTAGCGATTCAGCTAAACCCATCACCTGGGCTTGGGCAGAATCGCCAGGAAATTGTCCCGTGCGACCTTTCTGGCCACATCCTCAGGCAACGCATCGAGGAACGGGTCAAAGCTGCGCATTTCCTTACCGAGCTTGTTGAAGCGTCCTACCACGTCTGAGCCAAGCATGAAGCGGTCCGGGAAGCGCTCCACCAGCTTTACCCACTCAGGGCGTGCCTTTCCCGCCTCATCCAGCAAGTAAGGCGTGAGCACGCTCCAGGACAGGTCGACGTACAGGTTCGGGTAAGCCTCCAGCATGCGCGCCAGGGTCGGCAGCAAAAAATCCATCTGCGTCTGGTGCCGATGGATCTCCATGCTGCTGCCCGCATGGGCCCAGATAAACCGGGTGTGCGGGTGATTACGCAGCGGCTCTTCCATTTCCGCCAGGTACAACGGATTTTTCTCACGCTTGGAGGTGATGTTGGAATGCACCATCACCGGCAGATCATTCTCCGCGGCCAGGTGATAGATGCGGGTCATCGCCTCATTGTTGGCCCTTGGGGTGTCGCCGGAGGTCAACGCGGTCAGGTCATCGTGACGGGTGAAGACTTCGCCGATGCCTTGCCAGAGCCCAGGATTGAGGTCGAGCATGCGCTGGATATGGGATGCGGCATTTTTATCGTTGGGATTGAAACCACTGAGGAACGGATGAAAGCGCTGACGTTGCTCCGGGCTCAGTTTATTGACCGCATCGGCGACGAACACGTCGGTGGCGCTGTACCAATAGGCGTCGGCGTCGTCCCCGGCGTAATAGCGCGGCCGCTTGGGTTCGTCCTCATGCCATTTCTTGGCCACCGGAATGCCGGAAATCATCACATGCTCGATGCGATTATCGGCCATGGCCTTGAGTAATTTATCCATGCCCGCCGACTCCTGGAAGAAATCGACGTAATGCAGGTGTGCATCGCTGTAGGCATAGTCGCGAGCCTGCACCGCAAGGCTTGCGGCGGTCAGCAACAGGGCAATACTCAGGCGGGTCCGGCGCACGGGGGTATCTCAAACAAGGGCTAATGCCGGTAGACCTCGGACCGCGCCTGCGGGTTCAGCGGTAAACAACGGGGAACACCAACGTGCCAGCATGCTCTATAACTGCATGAGCTTCTTCCTGCCACCCTGTGAGGTTTGCCATGCCTGTTACCGTGAACACGCTGAACGCCGAAAACTTCCGCCACAGCGTCAATATCAATAACCACGAGCTGTTTACCGACCTGCCGAAGAGCTTGGGCGGCGACGATTCGGCGCCCTCCCCCCACGATTACTTCGACGCCGCACTGGCGTCCTGCAAGGCCCTGACCGTCAAGCTCTATGCGCAGAAAAAAGACATACCGCTGACCGGCGTGACCGTGGAAGTCACCCATGACAGCACCGAAGAGCAAAAGGGCAAATACAAGCTCAACGTCAAACTGACCCTCAAGGGCGTACTCACCGACGAGCAGCGCGACGAGCTGCACCGCGTGGCGGATCGCTGCCCGGTGCACAAGCTGATGACCACGGCCGAAGTCACCATCGAGACCCGGCTCTCCGAAGGCGCCTTCAGCCAGTAGCGGCAACCTCCCGTCGAGCGGGTTATGCTCAGTACCATCAGACCCGCTCAGACTGGGAAGCACCATGACCACCGTGACCGTGATTCGCCCGCGCGCCGAAGATGTGGAAGGCCAACCGATCCTGCGCCCACTGCCCTCCAGGCAATGCCGCAGCGTCGGGCCTTTCGTGTTTTTCGACCATATGCTGCAAACCCGTTATGCCCCGGGTACCGGCATGAACATTCGCCAACACCCGCACATCGGCCTCTCTACCCTGACCTACCTGTTTGAAGGCGAACTCCTGCACAAGGACAGCCTCGGCTCCGATCAGGTGGTCAAGGCCGGGGACGTCAGCTGGATGACAGCCGGCAGTGCCATTGCCCACGTTGAACGCAGCCCCGAGGCGTTGAAGGCCAGTGGTTTCAGCCTGCACGGGTTGCAAGTGTGGCTGGCCTCCCCCAAGGAACATGAACAAGGGCCTGGGCATTACAGCCATCATCCGGCCGCCAGCTTGCCGGTGAGCGATAACCTCGGCGTGCAGATTCGCCTGATTGCCGGCAATGGCTTTTGCCTCGAATCGCCGGTGCCGGTGTTGTCGCCCACCTTGTATGCCGAGGTGCGGATGCAGACGGCTACCACCCTGCTGATCCCGGATGAGCATGAAGAACGGGCGGTGTATGTGCTGGAGGGTGAGGCGCAGTTGGATGGCGAAGCGCTGGAGGTGCATAGCCTGGTGGTGTTGCCGGCAGGCGCAAGCATGGGGCTGTTTGCCGAGACTGATTGCCACCTGGTGGTGTTCGGCGGCGCGGCGCTGGATGGGCCACGGCGGATTAGCTGGAATTTTGTCGCGAGTGATCCGGCGTTGATCGAGCAGGCTCGGCAGCGTTGGGCGGCTGGGGATTGGCCGACAGTGCCGGGGGAAAGTGAGCGGATCGAGTTGCCTGGAGGCAAGGCTTAAGCGCTTTATTGCCTGTGAAACAGCCTTCGCGAGCAAGCCCCCTCCCACATTTCGACCGCGTTCCTTCAGGATGTACACGGTTAAAATGTGGGAGCGGGCTTGCTCGCGAAGGGGCCAGCTCAGGCAACCGAACTATCAGCCCTTGAACACTTCATCCAGCAAGTTATGCATCGACTGGAAGGCCCGCGCAGCGGTCTTCGCGTCATACATCATCTTGCCCGGCACATTCGCGTGCGGGTCGGTAAACGAGTGCACCGCACCGCCGTAGCTCAGCAATTGCCAATCCACACCGGCGGCGTTCATTTCGTCTTCAAACGCCGGCAGTTGCTCCTTCGGCACCAACGGGTCGGAAGCACCGTGCAACACCAGCACGGAACCCTTGATGTTTTTTGCATCGGCCGGGTTCGGCGTGTCGAGGCTGCCGTGGAACGAAACGGCAGCTTTCAACGGTGCACCGGTACGTGCCAGCTCCAGGGAGCAGCAACCACCGAAGCAGAAACCAAAGGTCGCCAGCTTCGAGGTATCCACCGCCGCTTCAGTCTGGGTTTTCAGGTGATCAAGCGCGACCTGCATGCGCTTGTTCAACAGCGGCCGGTCATTCTTCAACGGCATCATCGCCGCACCCGCTTCATCGCCGTTCGAAGGGCGGACGGTTTGCCCGTACAGGTCGGCAAGCAGCACCACGTAGCCCTTGCTGGCCACGCTCTTGGCGATCTCTTCAGCGCCGGCACTGACACCCATCCAGTTCGGCGCCATCAACAACCCTGGCAGCGGGCCCTTATGACTGGCATCAAATGCCAGGCGGCTTTCATAAGACTGGCCATCAATCTGATAGACCACGGAACGCACGGTGATTTGGCTCATCATTTACTCCAGGTGAAAGGCTCCAGAACGAAAAAACCCGCCGAAGCGGGTTTTTCTACAACGGTGTTAAACCGACAGTTCAACCAACAGCTTGTTCAGTCGGCGCACATAAGCGGCCGGGTCTTTCAGGCTGTCGCCGGCAGCCAGGGCTGCCTGGTCGAAGAGGATGTGCGACAGGTCGCCAAACCGCTCTTCGCTCTGCTCGCCGTCGAGTTTCTCGATCAGCGGGTGAGCCGGGTTGAATTCGAAGATCGGCTTGGAATCCGGAACCTTCTGACCGCTGGCTTCCAGGATCTGACGCATCTGCATGCCCAGGTCCTGCTCGCCGATGGCCAGGATCGCCGGGGAATCGGTCAGACGGTGGGAAACCCGCACTTCGCTGACGGCATCGCCCAAGGCGGTCTTGATTCGCTCAACCAGACCCTCTTTGGACTTGGCCACTTCTTCAGCGGCTTTCTTGTCTTCTTCGGAATCCAGGTTGCCCAGGTCCAGGTCGCCACGGGCGACGTCAACAAAGCTCTTGCCGTCGAAGTCGCTGAGGTAGCTCATCAGCCACTCGTCGATGCGGTCGGTCAGCAGCAGCACTTCGATGCCTTTCTTGCGGAAGACTTCCAGGTGCGGGCTGTTCTTGACCTGAGCGTAGGTTTCACCGGTCAGGTAGTAGATCTTGTCCTGACCTTCCTTGGCGCGAGCCAGGTATTCAGCCAGGGAAACGTTCTGCTCGCCGTCGTCACCGTTGGTCGATGCGAAACGCAGCAGGCCGGCGATTTTTTCCTTGTTGGCGAAATCTTCTGCCGGGCCTTCTTTCATGACCTGGCCGAAGTTTTTCCAGAAGCCCTTGTATTGCTCAGGCTCGTTTTTCGCCAGCTTTTCCAGCATGTCGAGGACACGCTTGGTCAGCGCCGACTTCATCGAGTCGATGATCGGGTCTTTCTGCAGGATTTCCCGCGACACGTTCAGCGACAGGTCGTTGGAGTCAACCACACCCTTGATAAAGCGCAGGTACAACGGCAGGAACGATTCCGCCTGGTCCATCACGAATACGCGCTGCACATACAGCTTCAGGCCTTTCGGCGCTTCACGCTGGTACAGGTCGAACGGAGCACGGGCCGGTACGTAGAGCAGCGAGCTGTATTCCAGCTTGCCTTCGACCTTGTTGTGGCTCCAGCTCAGCGGGTTTTCGTAATCGTGGGCAATGTGCTTGTAGAACTCCTGGTATTCCTCGTCCTTGACTTCGGTACGAGGACGGGTCCACAGGGCGCTGGCGCGGTTGACCACTTCCCATTCCTGGGCTGGGGCTTCTTCGCCTTCGGCCGCCGCTTGTTCTTTCGGCAACTCGATCGGCAACGCGATGTGGTCGGAGTACTTCTTGATGATATTGCGCAGACGCCAGCCATCGGCGAACTCGTCTTCACCGGACTTCAGGTGCAGGACGATGCGGGTACCACGATCAGCCTTGTCGACAGTGGCGATTTCAAATTCGCCCTCGCCCTTGGAAGACCAGTGCACGCCTTCGCTGGCGGCAAGGCCGGCACGGCGGCTGAATACTTCAACCTTGTCGGCAACGATGAAGGCCGAGTAGAAGCCCACGCCGAACTGGCCGATCAGGTGCGAATCTTTCTTCTGGTCGCCCGACAGGTTCTTCATGAAATCAGCGGTGCCGGATTTGGCGATGGTCCCCAGGTGGGTGATCGCATCGTCACGGCTCATGCCGATACCGTTGTCTTCGAGGGTGACGGTTTTCGCGTCCTTGTCGAAGCTCACACGGATTTTCAGTTCCGCGCCACCTTCCAGCAACTCAGGCTTGGACAGGGCTTCGAAACGTAATTTGTCGACAGCGTCAGAGGCGTTCGAGATCAATTCGCGAAGGAAAATTTCCTTGTTGGAATACAGCGAATGGATCATGAGGTGCAGCAGTTGCTTCACCTCGGTCTGGAAGCCCAGGGTTTCCTTTTGAGTTTCCACACTCATGGTCATCAAACTCCAATTGGATGGCAGTGGCCGCGCCCTTGAGGGTTGGCGGCGGGTTGTCATCAAAGTTGGGGGCTAAGACCAGGATTTCAAGGGCGAGCAGGTTCCTCAATCTTGAAATGCGCACGGGCGGTGGCAATCGGTTCGGCCTGGGTACTTTGCCACGCGGTAATCGCCACGTTGGCCACCCGCCGGCCCTGGCGCCACACCTGGCATTTGGCGTAGGTGTCACGAAACTGGCCGGCGCGCAGGTAATCCAGGGAGAAATCGATGATCTTGGGAACGCCAGGCGCACCGGTGAATACCAGCAAATGCAAGGCTGCGGACAGCTCCATGAAGCCCGCGATCACCCCGCCGTGGATCGCCGGCAATATCGGGTTACCAATGTTGTCCTTGTTGGCCGGCATGCGAAACAGCAATTCATCCCCCAGCCGCGTGCATTCGATGCCAATCAGCTTGGCGTAGGGAATCAGGTTGAGCAGCGCCTCATAGTTGCCCCGTTCGTGGGCTTGCTGCAGACGGGTCTTGAACTGATGTTTCATGCCTGTTCTCCCTTGATTGCATTGCCCAGGCCCTGGCTGCCCTTGAGGCGCTTGCCCATGCGCATGAACGTGCCCACCACGTGGGCAATCGGTTGCTGCGGATCGTCCTGGTAGGCGAAGCCGCGGGTGAAGATCACGTCGGTGGTCACCCGGTAGCACTGGGCAAAGCCGAATACCGGTTTATGGGGCTCGGCCGGGTGCATGTAGTCGATGCGCAGGTCCAGGGTCGGGCAAACCTCGAACTCCGGCAGTACGCACAAGGTAGCCATGCCACAGGCGGTGTCCATCAAGGATGTGATGGCGCCGCCGTGGATCACGCCGGTCTGCGGGTCACCGACGATATGCGGAGCATAGGGCAGCACCAGCGTCATGCCGTCCTCACTGGCGGCGTGCACCTGGATGCCCAGCACCTGGCAGTGGCGCAAGGCTGAAACAAAGCGCGTGGCACGGGATAAAAGAGGATTTTCGGTCATTCGTTAAAGACTCTTATTAGTGTGGAGCCGGCGGAGTAGACAACCTTGCTGAAAGTTCCCTAGGGAAAAGCCTTATATATCTGTGAGATTTAAGGAACTAAGCGTTGGGCATAGGCTCGAAAGGCCAGTAGATATCTTCAATAAGGAGAAACACCCCATGCGCAAGACTTTAGCTATTTCCATGATGCTGGCTGCTGCCCTCGGCCTCGCTGCCTGCGACAAAAAATCCGAAGACAAAGCCCAAGACGCCGCAGCCCACTCTGAGCAAGCTCAGAAAGACATGGCGAAAGCACAGGATAAAGTGAACGACGCTGCGAAAGAAAACGCCGATGCTGCCAAAGCTCAGGCTGAATCGAACGAAGCTGCTGCGAAAGAAGCAACACCTGCAACCGGTTCTTGAGTCTGACGACTTGAACACTGTGACGTGAAAAGTCATGTTGCAAAAGAAAGCCCGCTTAATAGCGGGCTTTACTTTGTCCGGTGTTTTTAACCCGGCCGGGCAGCTCGAAACTTCGAACTAAACCTCGGCACAAGTTAGTGGCTAAACGTTTAAGCCATCGCTTCACTGCGTTTGCCCAGCAGGCGGTCAATCACCACCGCAACCACCAGCGTCATCACCGAAGGCACCAGCCACGCCAGGCCCTGCTCGCTCAGCGGCAGGTGAGCCAGTTGCGATGGCATCCAGTCAGCCAGGCCCGCGCCCTTCAGCGCGTCAATGCAACCGAAGATGAACGACACCAGCATCACCGGGCCAACGATCCGGCCCTGCTCCTGCCAGAAGTCCTTACAGAAGCTCAGGGCCACCAGCACGATGCACGGCGGGTAGATGGCTGTCAGCACCGGGATCGAGAACGCGATCAGCTTGGTCAGGCCCAGGTTGGACACAAACAGCGAGAATACCGCCAGGATCACCACCAGGGTCTTATAGGACAGCGGCAGTACGCGGCTGAAGTACTCGGCGCAGGCGCAGGTCAGGCCCACCGCGGTTACCAGGCACGCCAGGGAAATCAGCACGGCGAGGAAGCCGCTGCCCAGGGAGCCGAAGGTGTGCTGGACGTAGGCGTGCAGCACGGCGGCGCCGTTGGCGGCACCGGCCGCCACTTCGTGGCTGCCCGAACCGAGGCGGAACAGGCTGATGTACACCAGCGCCAGGCCCACACCGGCAATCAGCCCGGCGATGATCGCGTAGCGGGTGATCAGCTTCGGCGACTCGACGCCACGGGAGCGGATCGCGTTGACGATCACAATGCCGAATACCAGCGCGCCGAGGGTATCCATGGTCAGGTAACCATTGATAAAGCCCTGGGAGAACGGTGCGGCCACGTACTCAGGGGTGGCAACACCCACATCGCCGGCCGGCAAGGCAAAGGCAGCAATGCCCAATACGGCCAGGGCGATGATCTTCAACGGTGCCAGGAAACGACCAACCGTATCCAGCAGACGGCCCGGGTACAGGGAGATGAAGAACACCAACAGGAAGTACACCGAGCTGTAGAGGAACAGCGCCAGCGGGCTTTCACCGGTCAGCGGCGCCAGGCCCACTTCAAAGGAAACGGTGGCGGTTCGCGGGGTGGCGAACAATGGGCCGACAGCCAGGTAGGCCGCCGCTGCCAGCAAGCCACCGGCAATCTTGCCGATCGGACTGCTCAACGCGTCCATGCCACCACCGACTTTGGCCAGGGCGACAACGGTGATCACCGGCAAACCGACCGCGGTGATCAGGAAGCCCAGCGCTGCCATCCAGACATGAGGCCCGGACTGTAAACCGACGATTGGCGGGAAGATGATGTTGCCGGCGCCCACGAACAGGGCAAAAGTCATAAAGCCCAACGCCAGGATGTCCTGGCTTTTCAACACTTTCATTTGAGGAAATACCACACTACTGAATCGGAATTTAGAGAGGGCTTCCCTATGGATGAGGGAAATACTGCCGGTCCGGATGGGGACCGACCGGTCTGGCGCGAGGCTTCCTTTTGGGATGCGTACGCATAAAGAGGCGGCTAGCCTAACGAATTTGCGGGTCAAACGCACTGTTGCGGGGCGAACTGTCCGATAAGCGACATTTTTATGTCGCGTTTTTATATCTAAATTTTGAAATACGATCGAATGTGGGAGCGGGCTTGCTCGCGAAAGCGGTGTATCAGCCACTCATGAGCTGACTGACACACCGCTTTCGCGAGCAAGCCCGCTCCCACATTTTGATCTCCACCAACCTTCAGAATGCACAAAGGCCACCCGAAGGTGGCCTTTGTGGGGTGAAGCGTCAGTTAAGCGCGAGGCTTACTTGACAGCCCAACCGGTCAGCTCGGACAAAGCCTTGCCGATGTCTGCCAGCGAACGCACGGTTTTAACGCCTGCGTCTTCCAGGGCAGCAAACTTCTCGTCTGCAGTACCCTTGCCGCCAGAGATAATTGCGCCAGCATGGCCCATGCGCTTGCCAGCAGGGGCAGTCACACCAGCGATGTAGGAAACAACCGGCTTGGTCACGTGTGCCTTGATGTAGGCAGCCGCTTCTTCTTCAGCCGAACCGCCGATCTCACCGATCATTACGATCGCTTCGGTCTTCGGGTCTTCCTGGAACAGCTTCAGGATGTCGATGAAGTTCGAGCCTGGGATCGGGTCACCGCCGATGCCGACGCAAGTCGACTGACCGAAACCGGCGTCAGTAGTCTGCTTGACAGCTTCGTAGGTCAGGGTGCCGGAACGGGAAACGATACCGACTTTACCTGGCAAGTGAATGTGACCTGGCATGATGCCGATCTTGCATTCGCCTGGAGTGATCACGCCTGGGCAGTTAGGGCCGATCAGGACTACGCCCAGCTCGTCGCACTTAACTTTAGCGTCCAGCATGTCCAGGGTAGGAATGCCTTCGGTGATGCAAACGATCAGCTTGATGCCGCCGAATGCTGCTTCCAGGATGGAGTCCTTGCAGAAAGGAGCTGGAACGTAGATCACGCTGGCGGTGGCGCCAGTGGCAGCTACAGCATCTTTCACGGTGTTGAACACTGGCAGGCCCAGGTGCTCGGTACCGCCTTTACCAGGAGTAACGCCACCCACCATCTTGGTGCCGTATTCGATGGCTTGCTGGGTGTGGAAACTACCTTGGGAACCGGTAATACCCTGGCAGATAACCTTGGTGTCTTTATTGATCAGGACGCTCATTATTTGCCCTCCGCAGCTTTGACAACTTGTTGAGCAGCGTCGGTCAGGCTGGTAGCAGCGATGATGTTCAAACCGCTTTCTGCCAGTACTTTAGCGCCCAGTTCAGCGTTGTTACCTTCAAGGCGCACAACAACCGGGATTTTAACGCCGACTTCTTTCACTGCACCGATGATGCCTTCGGCAATCATGTCGCAACGAACGATGCCGCCGAAGATGTTGACCAGTACTGCAGCGACGTTGGAGTCGGACAGGATGATCTTGAACGCTTCGGTAACGCGTTCTTTGGTGGCACCGCCGCCTACGTCGAGGAAGTTGGCTGGTTTGCCGCCATGCAGGTTGACGATGTCCATGGTACCCATGGCCAGGCCAGCACCGTTGACCATGCAACCGATGTTACCTTCCAGGGCTACGTAGTTCAGTTCGAACTTGGCAGCGTGCGCTTCGCGCGGATCGTCTTGCGACGGATCGTGGAAAGTCTTCAGCTTAGGCTGACGGTACATGGCGTTGGCGTCGATGTTGATCTTGGCATCGAGGCAATGCAGATCGCCGTCGGCCTTGATCACCAGCGGGTTCACTTCCAGCAGGGCCAGATCGTGATCCTGGAACAGTTTGGCCAGACCTACGAAGATCTTGGCAAACTGGGCAACTTGCTTGCCTTCCAGACCCAACTGGAATGCCAGCTCGCGACCCTGGAATGGCTGAGCGCCAACCAGTGGATCGATAGTGGCTTTCAGAATTTTTTCTGGGGTTTCTTCAGCGATCTTCTCAATGTCCACGCCACCTTCGGTGGAGGCCATGAACACGATGCGACGGCTCGAACGGTCAACGACAGCGCCCAGGTACAGCTCTTTAGCGATATCAGTGCACGATTCAACCAGGATCTTGGTGACTGGCTGGCCATTGGCATCAGTCTGGTAAGTCACCAGACGCTTGCCCAGCCACTGCTGAGCGAAGGCTTTGGCGTCTTCTTTGCTGCGAACCAGCTTAACGCCGCCCGCTTTACCGCGACCACCAGCGTGGACCTGGGCTTTGACAACCCACTCGGTGCCGCCGATTTTGTCGCAAGCTTCTGCTGCTGCTTCCGGGGTGTCTACTGCGTAACCCTTGGATACTGGCAGGCCGTATTCAGCGAACAGCTGCTTACCCTGATACTCGTGAAGATTCATGCTTATTACCGTCTTCGTTAGGTACTGCGCATTCGGCGCTGCGCTCTTTATTGAGTGCCGCGCCACCTGTGACTGCTGCTTGCACAGTCAAACCACCAAAGGCCTGAACCCTGGGTGGTGAAACTGCGCAAGACTGCGTCCAGCGGATATTCCGCGGTGAGTCTTGCGCACAAGGCTCACGACGGGCAACCGCCGTGGTTTCTTATTATCTCGCTTAGCGCTTCTTCTTGTTGGCGATGTGGATGGCATGGCCATTCACTGCCAACGCGGCTTCGTGCAGCGCTTCGGACAGGGTCGGATGGGAGAAAACCATCATGCCGATGTCTTCGGCGCTGGTGCCGAATTCCATACCGATTGCGCCTTGCTGAACCAGTTCTGCTGCGCCTGGGCCGATCACGTGGACGCCCAATACGCGGTCAGTCTTGGCATCAGCGATGACTTTGACAAAACCACCGGTGTCGTTGGCTGCCATGGCACGGCCAGAAGCGGCAAACGGGAAGGTGCCGACGTTAACTTCAACGCCTTCAGCTTTCAACTGCTGTTCGTTCTTGCCGACCCATGCAATTTCCGGGTGGGTGTAGATAACAGACGGGATCAGGTCGTAGTTCATCTGGGTCTTGTGACCCTTGATGCGCTCGACAACCATGATGCCTTCTTCGGAAGCCTTGTGCGCCAGCATCATGCCGCGAACCACGTCGCCAATGGCGTAGACGCCCGGCACGGTGGTAGCGCAGTGATCGTCAACGTGGATGAAACCACGCTCGTCGATGTTCACGCCGCTGTCGGAAGCCAGCAGGTCAGTGGTCACCGGACGGCGACCAACGGCTACGATCAGCTTGTCGAAAGTGATGGTCTGTTCGCCATCCTTGTCGGTGTAGGTCACGACAACTTCTTCGCCGTTAACCTTGGAACCGGTAACACGAGCGCCCAGCTTGATGTCCAGACCTTGTTTGGTCAGGGTTTTCAGCGCTTCTTTGGACACTGCGGTGTCGGCAGCCAGCAGGAACGTGTCCAGGGCTTCCAGCACGGTCACTTCGGAACCCAGGCGGGACCAGACCGAACCCAGTTCCAGGCCGATCACGCCAGCGCCGATCACGCCCAGACGTTTTGGAACCGCTTGGAATTCCAGGGCGCCGGTCGAATCAACGATCACGTTCTGGTCGACCGGAGCCGGTGGAATGTCGATTGGACGCGAACCTGGAGCCAGGATCACGTTCTCGGCTTCGATGATTTCGGTCGAACCGTCAGGCTTGGTGATTTCAACTTTCTTGCCGGCCAGCAGTTTGCCGTGGCCTTGCAGGGAAGTAACGCCGTTGGCCTTGAACAGGGTAGCAACGCCGGAAGTCAGGCCTTTAACGATGTTGGCCTTGCGGCCGACCATCGCTGGCACGTCCATGGTCACGCCAGCGTGGTTGATGCCGTGGATGGCAAAACCGTCTTGCGCTTCGTGGAATTTCCAGGAGCTGTCCAGCAGCGCCTTGGAAGGAATGCAGCCAACGTTCAGGCAAGTACCGCCCAGCGCCAGTTTGCCTTCCTTGTCGGTGTATTTTTCGATGCAAGCAGTCGAGAGGCCCAGTTGTGCGGCCTTGATGGCGGCAACGTAGCCGCCAGGGCCTGCGCCAATCACTACAACGTCAAATTTCTGCGACATGAAAAAAAATCCTCTTTAGCTAAAAGCTTCAAGCCGTGAGCCGCACTCCGGCCTGCCTCGCGGCAGACCGGGTGGTACGGCGCACCGCCGCTTTATCAGATATCCAGCAGCAGACGAGCCGGGTCTTCCAGCAGGTTCTTGATGGTCACCAGGAAAGTCACGGCTTCTTTACCATCGATCAGGCGGTGATCGTACGACAGCGCCAGGTACATCATCGGGCGGATAACCACTTGGCCGTTGATCGCCATAGGACGCTGCAGAATGTTGTGCATGCCCAGGATCGCAGCTTGTGGCGGGTTGACGATCGGAGTCGACATCATCGAACCGAAAGTACCACCGTTGGTGATGGTGAAGGTACCACCGGTCATCTCGTCGATGGTCAGTTTGCCGTCACGGGCCTTCTTGCCGAAGTTGGCGATGCCGCCTTCGATTTCAGCCAGGCTCATCAGCTCGGCGTTACGCAGAACCGGTACCACCAGGCCACGGTCGCTGGAGACGGCAACGCCGACGTCAGCATAACCGTGGTAAACGATGTCGCCGCCGTCGATGGAAGCGTTGACTGCCGGGAAGCGTTTCAGCGCTTCGGTGGCCGCTTTCACGAAGAACGACATGAAGCCCAGGCGTACGCCGTTGTGGGACTTCTCGAACAGGTCCTTGTACTTCGAACGCAGGGCCATGACTTCGGTCATGTCGACTTCGTTGAACGTGGTCAGCATCGCCATGTTCGACTGTGCTTCAACCAGGCGCTTGGCCACGGTGGCACGCACGCGGGTCATCGGTACGCGCTTCTCGGTGCGGTCGCCAGCGGCGAACACAGGAGCAGCGGCAGCCGGGGCGGCAGCCTTGGCAGGCGCAGCAGCTGGAGCGTTTTTCTTGGCTTCAACGGCGGCAACCACGTCTTCCTTGGTCACACGGCCATCTTTGCCGGTGCCCTTGATGGACGCCAGGTTGATACCGTTTTCGTCAGCCAGCTGACGCGCAGCCGGTGCAGCGATTGGATCTTCGCCACCCGCAGCCGGTGCAGCAGCTGGAGCTGCGGCAGCAGCCGGTGCAGCAGCGGCGGCAGGAGCAGGAGCAGCGGCAGCAGCACCGCCCTCTTCGATCGAGCCCAGTACCTGGTTCGACAGGACGGTAGCGCCTTCTTCGGCAACGATTGCGCCCAGCACGCCGTCAGCTTCAGCCAACACTTCGAGCACGACCTTGTCGGTTTCGATGTCGACGATCAGGTCGTCACGCTTGACGGCCTCGCCTGGTTTCTTGTGCCAGGTGGCAACGGTGCCATCGGCAACCGATTCCGGGAATGACGGGGCTTTGATTTCGATAGCCATTATCTGTGGGTCCTTAAAATTCGGTTTCAGTCAGCGCGAAGGCGTTAAACAGTGAAAGCATCTTGCAGCAGTTTTTCCTGCTGCTCGGCGTGCATCGACGCATAACCACACGCAGGTGCAGCAGAAGCATCACGACCGGCGTACTCCAGGCCCAGTGCCTGTTTGTGATTGCCGATGCTGCGACGCAGATGATGCTGGCTGCTGTACCACGCGCCCTGGTTCATCGGTTCTTCCTGACACCACACCACATTGGTGAGGTTGGTGTAAGGCGCGATGGCCTCCATCAGGTCGTCTTCCGGGAACGGGTAAAGCTGCTCGATCCGCACGATGGCGATGTCTTCGCGGCCTTCGGCACGGCGTTTTTCCAGCAAATCGTAGTAAACCTTGCCGCTGCACAGGATCAGGCGAGTGACCTTGGCCGCGTCCAGGGTGTCGATTTCTGAAATAACGGTCTGGAACGAACCATCCGCCAGATCTTCCAGGGTCGAGATGGCCAATTTATGACGCAGCAGCGATTTCGGCGTCAGCACTACCAGCGGCTTGCGCAGCGGGCGGATCACCTGGCGACGCAGCAAGTGGTAGATCTGGGCCGGGGTAGTCGGCACGCACACCTGGATGTTGTGCTCGGCGCACAATTGCAGGTAACGCTCCAGACGGGCCGAGGAGTGCTCCGGACCCTGACCTTCATAACCGTGTGGCAGCAGCATGGTCAGACCGCACAGACGGCCCCACTTGTGCTCGCCGCTGGTGATGAACTGGTCGATAACCACCTGGGCACCGTTGGCGAAGTCGCCGAACTGGGCTTCCCAGATCACCAGCGCCTGAGGCGTGGTGGTCGAGTAACCGTATTCGAACGCCAGTACGGCTTCTTCGGACAGGAACGAATCGTACAGGTCGAAACGTGGCTGGCCTTCGTACAGGTTCTGCAACGGGATGTAGGTGCCCGCGTCTTTCTGGTTGTGCAACACAGCGTGACGGTGCGAGAACGTACCGCGGCCGATGTCCTGGCCGGTCATGCGGATCGGGTGACCTTCGAACGCCAGGGTCGCGTACGCCATGGTTTCAGCGTAACCCCAGTTGATCGGCAGGCCGCCGGCTTGCATCTTCTGACGGTCTTCGTAGATCTTCGCAACCTGGCGCTGTACGACGAAACCGTCTGGGATTTCCAGCAGCTTGGCCGACAGTTCCTGCAGGGTCTTCAGATCGAACGAGGTGTCGTGACGCGCCGTCCAGGCGTGGCCCAGGTACGGACGCCAGTCAACGAACAACTCTTTGTTCGGCTCTTTAACCAGGCTTTTCACGACATGCAGGCCGTTGTCCAGCGCGTTGCGGTATTCATCGATCTTCGCCTGAACACGTGCATCGTCCACCACGCCGGCCTTGATCAGGCTATCGGCATACAGCTCACGGGTGGTGCGCTGCTTGGTGATTTGCTGGTACATCAACGGTTGGGTGCCGCTAGGCTCATCCGCTTCGTTGTGACCGCGACGACGGTAGCAGACCAGGTCGATGACCACGTCACGCTTGAACTGCATGCGGTAATCGATGGCCAACTGGGTCACGAACAACACGGCTTCCGGATCATCACCATTCACATGGAGGATCGGCGCCTGAATCATCTTGGCAACGTCGGTCGCGTACTCGGTAGAGCGTGCGTCCAGCGGGTTGCTGATGGTGAAGCCCACCTGGTTGTTGATGACGATGTGAACGGTACCGCCGGTCTTGAAGCCGCGAGTCTGCGACATCTGGAACGTTTCCAGGACCACGCCCTGACCGGCGAACGCCGCGTCACCGTGGATGGAAATCGGCAGGACCTTCTCACCGGTGGAATCGTTACGACGATCCTGGCGCGCACGTACCGACCCCTCGACCACTGGAGAAACGATCTCCAGGTGGGATGGGTTGAACGCCATGGCCAGGTGAACTTCACCGCCGGTGGTCATTACGTTGGACGAGAAGCCCTGGTGATATTTAACGTCACCGGAACCCAGCTCGACCTTCTTCTTGCCTTCGAACTCGTCGAACAGCTCGCGCGGGTTCTTGCCGAAGGTGTTGACCAGCACGTTCAAGCGGCCACGGTGGGCCATGCCGATCACGATTTCCTTGGTGCCGTAGGAACCGGAACGCTGGATCAGCTCGTCGAGCATCGGGATCAGGCTTTCGCCGCCTTCCAGGCCGAAACGCTTGGTGCCCGGGTATTTGGTGCCCAGGTATTTTTCCAGGCCTTCCGCTGCAGTGACGCGCTCGAGCAAGTGGCTCTTTACGTCCGCAGACAGCACCGGGCGACCACGCACGCCTTCAAGGCGGTGCTGGAACCAGTGGCGCTGCTCGGAATCAGTGATGTGCGTAAATTCGGCACCGATGGTGCGGCAATATGTCTGCTGCAACGCTTCGTGAATTTCGCGTAGGCTCGCTTCCTCTTTGCCGATGAACAGGTCGCCGGCACGGAAGGTCGTATCAAGATCGGCATTGGTCAAGCCGTAATGATTGATCGACAGGTCTGCAGGTGCAGGACGCTGCCACAGCCCCAGCGGGTCAAGCTGGGCTGCCTGGTGGCCACGCATACGGTAGGCCTGGATCAGTCGCAGTACTTCAACTTGCTTCTTCTCGTGCTCACTGCTCACGCTTGCGGCAGAAACCGGCTGGGCGCGGCGCTGGTTCTTTGCCAGCAGCACGAACTGATCGCGAATTGTTGCGTGCGATACATCGGTGGCAGCGTTGCCGTCTGAAGACAACGTCTGAAATTTGGTGCGCCATTCTTCTGGCACAGCGTTAGGGTCGTGCAGGTAGAGCTCATAAAGCTCTTCCACATAGGCAGCGTTACCACCTGAAAGATAGCCGCTGTTCCACATGCGCTGCATCACGCTTTCTTGCATGCTTGGTCACCCTCGATTTGGGGACACCACCGGCGAAAACACCGAGTTTGCTTGCAAAAGGCCAAGTGCAGCGACCAAAACAAGCCACTTAGGATCACGCTGATAGTTCGGGTACCAACCCGAATGCCCCTGCTTGTCTCATTTCTTCAAAATAAGAGCCGCGTCTTTGTAAGTCGCTGCTCAAGTTAAAACTACGGCGCCGGTTGAAGCCTGCGCCGTAGCATCTACGGGCACAACGGTCCTGCTTTTACTACAACGTCGGTTACACGCCGCTTTGCAGCAGCATGCTACGTACGTGACCAATGGCCTTAGTCGGGTTCAGGCCTTTGGGACATACGTTGACGCAGTTCATGATCCCGCGGCAGCGGAATACGCTGAACGGGTCATCCAGCGAAGCCAGACGCTCGGCAGTCTTGGTGTCACGGCTGTCTGCCAGGAAGCGGTACGCTTGCAGCAGGGCAGCTGGGCCCAGGAACTTGTCGGGGTTCCACCAGAAGGACGGGCAGGAAGTCGAGCAGCAAGCGCACAGGATGCACTCGTACAGACCGTCCAGCTTCTCGCGCTCTTCCGGAGTCTGCAGACGCTCGATGGCCGGAGCCGGCGTGTCGTTCTGCAGGAATGGCTTAACCTTCTCGTATTGCTTGTAGAAGATGCTCATATCGACGACCAGGTCACGGATAACCGGCAAACCTGGCAGCGGACGAACAACCAACTTGTTGCCTTTCACCACGGAAGACAGCGGCGTGATGCACGCCAGGCCGTTCTTGCCGTTGATGTTCATGCCGTCGGAGCCGCAGACACCCTCACGGCAAGAGCGACGATAGGAGAAACCTTCGTCCTGCTCTTTAACCAGGGCCAGCACGTCCAGCACCATCAGGTCCTTACCACCGGTATCGACCTGGAATTCCTGCATGAACGGCGCAGCGTCCTGATCAGGGTTGTAGCGATAAACACTGACTTTCAACATGGCAGCCACCCTTAGTAAGTCCGAATCTTCGGTTCAAACGTCGGAACCGTCTTCGGCGAGAAGTTCACGGCACGCTTGGTTACGCGCTTGTCACCCGGGAAGTACAGGGTGTGGCACAACCAGTTTTCGTCGTCGCGGTCTTCATAGTCTTCACGAGCGTGAGCACCACGGGATTCTTTACGAACCTCGGCGGCGATCGCAGTCGCTTCAGCCACTTCCAGCAGGTTTTGCAGCTCAAGGGCTTCGATTCGAGCGGTGTTGAACGCCTGGCTCTTGTCGTTGATCTTGACGTTGGCGATGCGCGTACGCAGGTCAGCCAGCTGGGCGATACCTTTCTGCATGTATTCGCCGGTACGGAACACACCGAAGTAGTTCTGCATGCAGCTTTGCAGCTCTTTGCGCAGGGAGGCAACGTCTTCGCCATCGGTACGCGAGTTCAGGCCATCCAGACGTGCCAGGGCAGCGTCGATGTCGGACTGGCGTGGACGCGCGTAATCAACGCCTTCCTTCAGGGTCTGTTCCAGGAACAGGCCGGCGGCACGACCGAATACCACCAGGTCGAGCAGCGAGTTGCCGCCCAGACGGTTGGCACCGTGAACCGATACGCACGCCACTTCACCTACCGCAAACAGACCAGGGATGATCTGGTCGACACCGTCGGCGTCCTGGGTGATCGCCTGGCCATGAATGTTGGTGGCAACGCCGCCCATCATATAGTGGCAAGTTGGAACAACCGGGATCGGCGCAACAGCCGGGTCAACGTGGGCAAAGGTCTTGGACAGCTCCATGATGCCTGGCAGACGGCTGTGCAGCACTTCTTCACCGAGGTGATCGAGCTTCAGCATCACGTGGTCGCCATCGGGACCACAGCCGTTACCGGCGATGATCTCTTTAACCATGGAACGGGCTACAACGTCACGACCGGCAAGGTCTTTGGCGTTCGGAGCATAACGCTCCATGAAGCGCTCGCCGTTCTTGTTGATCAGGTAACCACCTTCACCACGGCAACCTTCTGTAACCAGTACACCGGCGCCGGCGATGCCGGTCGGGTGGAACTGCCACATTTCGATGTCTTGTACCGGAACGCCTGCACGCAGGGCCATGCCGATACCGTCACCGGTGTTGATCAGGGCGTTGGTAGTCGAAGAGTAGATACGGCCTGCACCGCCGGTCGCCAATACGGTGGCATTAGCCCGCACGTAAGAGGTTTCGCCGGTTTCGATGCAGATAACGATCATGCCTACAAAGGCACCGTCTTCGTTCTTCACCAGGTCGACGCCGTAGTATTCGTTGAGGAATACGGTGCCGGCCTTCAGGTTGGCCTGGTACAGGGTGTGCAACAGCGCGTGACCGGTACGGTCGGCTGCGGCACAGGTACGAGCGGCCTGGCCACCCTTACCGAAGTCTTTCGACTGGCCGCCGAACGGACGCTGGTAGATGCGACCCTGTTCGGTACGGGAGAACGGCAGACCCATGTGCTCCAGCTCGAAGACCGCTTCCGGGCCTACGGAGCACATGTATTCGATAGCGTCCTGGTCACCGATATAGTCGGAACCCTTGACGGTATCGTACATGTGCCAGCGCCAGTCATCGTTTGGATCGGCGGAGGCGATGGCGCAGGTGATGCCACCCTGGGCCGAAACGGTGTGGGAACGGGTCGGGAACACCTTGGTGATCACGGCAGTCTTGTGACCGCCCTGGGCCAGTTGCAGCGCAGCGCGCATGCCGGCACCGCCGCCGCCAATGATGATGGCGTCGAATGAAAGCGTATTAACTGTGTTAGCCATGAATCAGATACCCCAAAGAATCTGCACACCCCAGACGAAGTAAGCGAACATCGCGACGCCGCATACTGCCTGGAAGAGAAACCGTACTGCTGTCGCGGACTTGCCCAGCGCCATCGGCGTCAGGTAGTCGGTCGCGATGGTCCACATGCCAACCCAGGCGTGAGCGCCCAGGGCTACAAGGGCCAGCAGACTGAAGATGCGCATCCCGTTGTGAGCGAACAGGCCGTGCCATTGGGCGTAGCCAATACCAGGGTTCGCCGCGAGGTACCCGATCAGGAAGATGAAATAAGCCGCGAGAACAACCGCAGACACACGTTGCGCCATCCAGTCATAGAGGCCCGAACGCGACAGGTTCGTAACGCTGGTTACCATATCCAAACTCCCGCCAGAACGATCAGCACCACGGAAATGGCGATGACGATTTTCGAGCCCAGCTTGCCGCCTTCCAGCGTCTCACCGATACCCATGTCCATGATCAAGTGGCGAATACCGGCCACAAGGTGATAAAGCAGAGCGGACAGGAGGCCCCAGGCGACGAATTTGGCCAGCGGACTGGTCAAGCATGCCTTCACCTCGGCGTACCCTTCTTCCGAACCCAGGGATTTGCTCAATGCATAAAGCATGATGCCCAGGCCAAGAAACAGGATGATGCCGGATACACGGTGCAGGAACGACGTTACGCCGGTGATGGGGAGTTTGATGGTCCTTAGGTCTAGGTTTACAGGTCGTTGGCTATTCACGGCTTTTTTTCACACTGAAGAGCCCCTAACAATCAGGGCAAAGTTGTTGGGGAGTGCACTGGTCAGGTAACCACCACCCAGGGAGTGCGACCCCCATCAAAACGGGCCCAAAAGCCCCTGGCGGTCGGAGGCCGAGTATAGACAGTTAGGCAACTAATGACAACGCGCACTCCTCACCCTAATAGCGCATTGCGCTGGCGGCATAAAAGGCGTAAATGGCAGGTAATTTCGAGGAAAAAGTACGGTTAAAGCCTTCTGGAGCAAGACTTTAGGCAAATTGACATCTGAATTTATCTCACTATAGTGGTGCGGGCCCTGCGTGGGGGGTCTGTCTGATGATTTGAAGCATAAATAGGAGGCCACATGGCTGACAAAAAAGCGCAGTTGATCATCGAGGGCGCAGCCCCCGTCGAGCTGCCCATTTTAACCGGCACCGTTGGTCCCGATGTTATCGACGTACGGGGCCTGACGGCCACGGGCCGTTTTACATTCGACCCAGGCTTCATGTCGACCGCCTCATGCGAGTCGAAGATCACCTATATCGACGGTGATAACGGTATCTTGCTGCACCGCGGCTACCCGATCGAACAGCTTGCTGAACAGTCGGACTACCTGGAAACCTGCTACTTGCTGCTTAATGGCGAATTGCCAACAGCTGAGCAAAAGGCCCAGTTTGTCAGCACCGTGAAGAACCACACCATGGTTCACGAGCAGTTGAAGACCTTCTTCAACGGCTTCCGTCGCGACGCCCACCCGATGGCCGTCATGTGCGGCGTAGTCGGCGCCCTGTCGGCCTTCTATCACGACTCCCTGGACATCAATAACCCGCAGCATCGCGAAATCTCCGCGATCCGCCTGGTTGCCAAGATGCCGACCCTGGCCGCAATGGTTTACAAGTACTCCATGGGCCAACCCATGATGTACCCGCGCAACGACCTGACGTACGCGGAAAACTTCCTGCACATGATGTTCAACACCCCGTGCGAGATCAAACCGATCAGCCCGGTGCTGGCCGCCGCGATGGACAAGATCTTCATCCTCCACGCCGACCACGAACAGAACGCCTCGACCTCTACCGTGCGCCTGGCGGGCTCCTCGGGCGCCAACCCGTTCGCCTGTATCGCCGCCGGTATCGCCGCACTGTGGGGCCCTGCCCACGGCGGTGCGAACGAAGCCGTATTGACCATGCTCGATGAAATCGGCGATGTCTCGAACATCGACAAGTTCATCGCCAAGGCCAAGGACAAGAACGATCCGTTCAAGTTGATGGGCTTCGGTCACCGGGTCTACAAGAACCGCGACCCGCGCGCCACCGTAATGAAGAAGACCTGCGACGAAGTGTTGAAGGAACTGGGCATCAAGAACGATCCGCAACTCGAACTGGCCATGCGCCTGGAAGAGATCGCCCTGACCGACCCGTACTTCATCGAGCGCTCGCTGTACCCGAACGTCGACTTCTACTCGGGGATCATCCTCAAGGCGATCGGCATTCCAACCAGCATGTTCACCGTGATCTTCGCCCTGGCGCGGACCGTGGGCTGGATCTCCCACTGGAAAGAAATGCTCTCCAGCCCGTACAAGATTGGCCGTCCGCGCCAGCTGTACACCGGCTACGAGTCGCGTGACATCACCAAGCTGGAAGACCGCAAGTAAGCTGATCGCTACTTGGCTACACCGAAAACGGCCTCCCTTGATAGAGAGGCCGTTTTTATTTGTGCCGGATTTGAGAAACAGTTTTGTCGTATCTGTTACCAATAAAGGCAAAAAAAAGCCCCGATCTCACGACCGGGGCATTTTTTTGTAACTGTTACAGGCTTAGTGGCTAACCGCCCCACTCGCCCCCAGGCCAGTCTGCGAACGCACAAACTGCGGGAAGTACAGCGCACGTTCCTTCTCTGCCGCCGCCGACTTGTCGGTGATGGAGAAGAACCAGATGCCGATGAACGCAATGATCATCGAGAAGAGCGCCGGGTACTCGTAAGGGAAGATCGCCTTCTCATGGTGCAGGATCGAGACCCAGATGGTCGGGCCGAGGATCATCAGGCCAACGGCACTGATCAAGCCCAGCCAGCCACCTATCATCGCACCGCGGGTGGTGAGGTTTTTCCAGTACATGGAAAGCAGCAGCACCGGGAAGTTACAGCTGGCCGCAATGGAGAACGCCAGGCCCACCATGAACGCGATGTTCTGGCTTTCAAACAGGATGCCCAAGCCAATCGCCAGTACTGCCAGGGCGATGGTGGTGATCTTCGATACGCGAATCTCATCCTTCTCGTTGGCCTTGCCTTTCTTGATCACGCTGGCGTACAGGTCATGGGACACCGCCGAAGCACCCGCGAGGGTCAAACCGGCAACCACTGCCAGGATGGTGGCAAACGCCACGGCCGAGATGAAGCCCAGGAAGATACTGCCGCCCACCGCGTTGGCCAGGTGCACCGCCGCCATGTTGTTACCGCCGAGCAAGGCACCTGCAGCATCCTTGAACGCCGGGTTGGTGCTGACCAGCAGGATCGCGCCGAAGCCGATGATGAAGGTCAGGATATAGAAGTAGCCGATGAAGCCAGTGGCATACAGCACGCTCTTGCGAGCTTCCTTTGCGTCACTCACAGTGAAGAAGCGCATCAGGATGTGCGGCAGGCCGGCGGTACCGAACATCAGTGCCAGGCCGAGGGAGAACGCCGAAATCGGGTCTTTCACCAGACCGCCCGGGCTCATGATCGCTTCACCTTTAGGGTGAACCTTGATCGCCTCGGCAAACAGCATGTTGAAGTCGAAGTTGACGTGTTTCATCACCATCAGCGCCATGAACGAGGCACCGGACAGCAACAGCACTGCCTTGATGATCTGCACCCAGGTGGTCGCCAGCATGCCGCCGAACAACACATAGAGGCACATCAGGATGCCTACCAGGATCACCGCGACGTGATAATCCAGGCCGAACAGCAGCTGGATCAGCTTGCCCGCGCCAACCATCTGCGCGATCAGGTAGAACGCCACCACCACCAAAGAGCCGCACGCCGACAGGCTGCGGATCTGGGTTTGCCCCAGGCGATAGGACGCCACGTCGGCAAAGGTGTATTTGCCCAGGTTACGCAGGCGCTCGGCGATCAGGAACAGAATGATCGGCCAGCCCACCAGGAAGCCGATGGAGTAGATCAGGCCGTCGTAGCCGGAGGTGAACACCAGCGCGGAAATCCCCAGGAAGGAGGCTGCCGACATGTAGTCACCGGCAATCGCCAGACCGTTCTGGAACCCGGTGATCTTGCCGCCGGCCGCATAGTAGTCGGCCGCCGACTTGTTGCGCTTGGACGCCCAGTAGGTGATGCACAAGGTCGCGCCGACGAAGGCCACGAACATCAGGATCGCTGCGATATTCAGCGGTTGTTTATGCACTTCGCCGGTCAGTGCATCGGCCGCCCAAACGGCAGGTGCAAAGGCCGAAGCGCCGAGTACAGCCAATAGACGACGGATCATTGCGCAGCCTCCTTGAGAATCGCATTGTTCAAGTCGTCGAATTCGCCGTTGGCGCGTCGTACATAGATGCCGGTGAGGACGAAGGCCGACACAATCAGCCCGACCCCGATAGGGATCCCCCACGTGATGGACGAACCGGGGCTGATCTTGGCCCCCAGTATTTGCGGCCCATAGGCAATCAGAAGAATGAAAGCGGAGTACAGCCCAAGCATGATTGCCGAGAGAATCCAGGCGAATCTTTCCCTTTTACTAACCAGCTCCTTGAAACGCGGGCTGTTTTGAATCGAGAGGTAAATGCTGTCGTTCATTGTTTTTATCCTCGCAGCACAGCTTTTTATTATTGGAACATATCCACTGTATGCGGCTGAGGAACAGGTTCCAGACGACCTTAGTAGTAGAAGGAGTGTAGCGAGGGATATTGAAGGTGCAGGAATAATTGCGGGGGCGAAATAATGTGGGAGCCGGGCTTGCCCGCGATGGGATTACCTCGATACATCAAGTGCACCGAGGCGTCTGCATCGCAGGCAAGCCAGCTCCCACAAGAGACTTACTTAGCAGTCCACTCGGCGACGCGCTCAGGGTGCTTGGCCACCCAGTCCTTGGCCGCCGCTTCAGGCTTGGCGCCCTCTTGGATCGCCAGCATGACTTCGCCGATTTCATCCTTGGAGGCCCACTGGAATTTCTTCAGGAACGCCACGACTTCCGGGGCTTTCTTTTCCAGGCCTTTGCTGCCGATGCTGTTGACGGTCTCAGCAGCACCATAAATTCCTTTTGGGTCGTCCAGGAAACGCAGTTTCCACTTGGCGAACATCCAGTGTGGCACCCAGCCGGTGACCGCAATGGATTCCTGTTTGTCTTCGGCACGGGTCAACTCGGCGATCATCGCCGCGCCCGAGCTGGCTTGCAGCTTGTAGTCCAGGCCATAGGCCTTGATTGCTTCGTCGGTCTTGAGCATCACACCTGAACCGGCGTCGATACCCACGATCTTGTTCTTGAAGGTGGTGTCGGTCTTGAGGTCTTCGATGGATTTGGCTTTCACGTACTCAGGCACGATCAGGCCGATCTTGGCGTCCTTGAAGTTGGGGCCGTAGTCGACCACCTTGTCCTTGTTCTTGGCCCAGTATTCACCGTGGGTCACCGGCAACCAGGCGGAGAGCATGGCGTCGAGTTTGCCGGTGGCCACGCCTTGCCACATGATCCCGGTGGCGACCGCTTGCAGTTTCACGTCATAACCGAGCTTTTGCTTGATCACTTCTGCCGCCACGTGGGTGGTGGCGACACTGTCCGACCAGCCATCCACATAGCCGATGCTCAGGGTTTTGCTGTCGGCGCTGGCCAGTGTGGAGCTCATCGCAACTACCAGAGTGGCAGCTGCGCCCAAGAGTCGTCGCATCTTCATAGTGCTTCCCCGAAAGTGCTGCGCCCGACGGATGCCGAGCGACGTCAACCTGTTGTTATGTGGTGCACCGCGCCCCCTTCACGCGCATCGATCACGTGGGTGCCTCATCAGTGGAGGGCTGACACTTCGATAATCAACCTGCTGCCACAAGCGACCTGCTCTGACTGCGACCTCAGGTAAGCAAGAAACGACATCACATCGCCAGCAGGATGATTTGTAGGACATTCACCGACGATCCCGCCCGAACTTTGCATGTCAAAATTATGCGGCCCCACTGGGACGGCTCAAATCCGGGTAAGATGCGCGCCTTTGCCCCCAGACGGCCTGATCATGCCCGCGACTGCACGTTTCCCGCTCCTGCCCTATTTATTTGCCCTGATCCTCGGTGTGCTGGCCCTCGGTGGCTATTGGTACGGCCTTGGCCAACCGGTGGTGCTGCCGGACGTGGCCAGCGCCAGCCACAAGCTGCAATGTGCGTCCTACACGCCCTTCGACAAAGACCAGTCGCCGTTCGACCAGCCGTTCAAACTGCGCCCCGAGCGCATGGACGCCGACCTGGCGTTGCTGGCCACCCGTTTCGAATGCATTCGCACCTACTCCCAGACCGGCCTTGAAGACTTGCCGGCACTGGCGCGCAAACACGGCCTGAAGCTGATGAGCGGCGCATGGGTCAGCAGTGATCCGGTGGCCACCGCCAAGGAAGTCGAGGCACTGATCGCTTCGGCCAATGCCAACCCCGACGTCGTCACCTCGGTGATCGTCGGCAACGAAACCCTGCTGCGCAAGGAAGTCACTGCCGGGCAGTTGGTCAAGTTGATCCATCACGTCAAGGACCATATCAAGCAACCGGTCACCTACGCCGATGTGTGGGAGTTCTGGCTACAACACCCGGAAATCGCCCCGGCCGTGGACTTCCTGACCATCCACCTGCTGCCGTACTGGGAAGATGACCCCTCGGGCATCGACCAGGCGCTCAAGCACGTGGGCGATGTGCGCCAGACCTTCGGCAACAAATTCGCGCCCAAGGACGTGATGATCGGCGAGACCGGCTGGCCGAGCGAAGGCCGCCAGCGGGAAACGGCGGTGCCGAGCCGGGTCAACGAAGCGAAATTCATGCGCGGGTTCGTGGCCATGGCCGAGGCCAATGGCTGGCACTACAACCTGATCGAAGCCTTTGACCAGCCGTGGAAACGTGCCAGTGAAGGGGCGGTGGGGGGTTACTGGGGCCTGTTTGATGCGGACCGCCAGGACAAGGGCGTGCTCGCCGGCCCGGTGACCAATGTGCCGTACTGGCCGCTGTGGCTGGGGGTTGGCGGAATTATCCTGCTGGGCACGCTGCTGCTGGGTGGCCGCGTGCGCACGGCCCGGGCTGCGTTGTTGTTGCCATTGCTGGGCGCCGTGGCGGCCTGCTCGATCGGCACCTGGGCCGAGTTGAACCGGGTCACCGCGCGCTTCACGGATGAGTGGGTGTGGGCTGGATTGCTGGTGGCCTTGAACCTTGCGGTACTTGCTCACGCCGCCCTGGCGTTGAGTACGCGAGAAGGTTGGCGCGAACGCGCCTTCAACTGGCTGGAGCAGCGCGCTGGCTGGCTGGTGGCAATCGCCGGGTTTGCCGGTGCGGTAATGATGCTGGCGCTGGTATTTGACCCGCGTTACCGCAGCTTCCCGAGTGCCGCGCTGGTGCTGCCGGCGCTGGTGTACCTGGTGCGTCCGGTGAGCGGGCTGCGGCGGGAGATTGCGTTGCTGGCGTTCATCATCGGTGCCGGCATTGCGCCGCAGTTGTTCCGTGAAGGGTTGATGAACCAGCAGGCGTGGGGTTGGGCGGTGGTTAGCCTGTTCATGGTCGTAGCCTTGTGGCGTTGCTTGCGGGTGCGCAAGGCTTAAGACCGCTTTCGCGAGCAAGCCCGCTCCCACACTCGACCGCATTCCAAGGGATGTACTCGGTCAAATGTGGGAGCGGGCTTGCTCGCGAAGAGGCCCTGTCAGGCAACGCGAGGCTTACGGACCAACCGCAACCCCGCAATCACCACCGCAAACACCGCAAACGTCGTGTTGTACAACGCCAACGCCGGAAATCCGAACACCAGCGCCAACACCGCCAAACCCCACCCGGCCCGGCCCGGCACGAAAAACGCCAGCACCGCCGTGACCAGCGCCGCCCAGCCCAGCACCTTGAAGTGAATCATCAACCCCAGGTTGGAACGCACCTGGCATTCCCAGCGGCTGGCTTCGTCAGCGCAAATGCCCACCCAACGGCCATCCTCCATGAATCCGTAACGCGCGCCATAACTGGCGGCCAGCCAAAGCGGCAGGGCAATAAGCAACAGGATCAGCGGAAAACGGCGGGACATGGGGCACTCCGATAGGCGAAAACGGCGCCCAGCTTAATCCCCCGGTGGCCGTTGGCAAGTTTTGCAAACAGATAAGTGTTCATTAAGGCGTGCCAAAGTGTATCGTCTCGCTACTATTACCCCGATTCCGACGTTTTTTCCGACTTTTAGTGCCGAAGGCTGGCACTTCGGCAGCAACGCGGTGGTCATAGCCTGCGAACTCCACTTCAGCACGTTTTCCTCTTAGGGATTTAGTCATGCTCCGTTCCTTGCGCTGTGCGGCCCTGTTGGGCAGCCTTTTTCTGAGTGCGTCAGCACTGGCGGTCGATATCGACCAGGCCAGCTATGGCTACCCTTTGACCAACCCGTTTGAAGCGACCATCGCCACCACCCCGCCGAACCTGCGGCCGGAACTGCCATCGGACGATCAAATCAATCAGTCCGACTACACCCTGACGATGCGCCCCGAGCGCGAGTTCAGCCTGCCTGACAACTTCTGGGCGGTGAAGAAACTCACCTACCGCATCGCCAAGCAGGACCGTGCCGCACCGCTGATCTTCCTGATCGCCGGCACCGGCGCACGCTTTGACAGCACCATCAACGAATACCTGAAAAAGCTCTACTACAAGGCCGGTTACCACGTCGTCCAGCTGTCGTCCCCCACCAGCTTCGACTTCATCGCTGCCGCCTCGCGCTTCGCCACTCCCGGCATCAGCCAGGAAGACGCCGAAGACATGTACCGCGTGATGCAGGCCGTACGCGCGCAAAACCCGACGCTGCCCGTGACCGACTTCTACCTCACCGGCTACAGCCTCGGCGCCCTCGACGCAGCCTTTGTCAGCAAGCTGGATGAAACCCGTCGCAGCTTCAACTTCAAGAAAGTCCTGCTGCTGAACCCGCCGGTCAACCTCTATACCTCGATCACCAACCTCGACAAGCTGGTGCAGACCGAGGTCAAGGGCATCAACAACAGCACCACCTTCTATGAGCTGGTGTTGAACAAACTGACCCGCTACTTCCAGCAAAAGGGCTACATCGACCTCAACGATGCCCTGCTGTACGACTTCCAGAACTCCAAGGAACACCTGACCAACGAACAAATGGCGATGCTGATCGGCACTTCGTTCCGCTTCTCGGCGGCCGACATTGCCTTCACCTCGGACCTGATCAACCGCCGCGGCCTGATCATCCCGCCCAAGTACCCGATCAGCGAAGGCACCAGCCTCACCCCATTCCTCAAGCGTGCGCTGCAGTGCGACTTCGACTGCTACCTCACCGAACAGGTGATCCCGATGTGGCGCGCCCGTTCCGACGGTGGCAGCCTGTTGCAACTGGTTGACCAGGTCAGCCTGTATGCCCTCAAGGACTACCTGCACGACAGCCCGAAAATCGCCGTCATGCACAACGCCGACGACGTGATCCTGGGCCCTGGCGACCTTGGCTTCCTGCGTAAAACCTTCGGCGATCGCTTGACCGTCTACCCCCTGGGCGGCCATTGCGGCAACCTCAACTACCGCGTCAACGCCGACGCCATGCTGGAGTTCTTCCGTGGCTAAATATCTTCTGCTGCTCGCCGCCCTGATGTGCGCAGGCGTGGCCAATGCCGACAACAGCAAGGCCCACACGCCGACCGTAGTGGACTCCGACGGCTTCAAGGAGCCCCTGAGCCACCTCAAGTTCAACCCTGGCCTGGACCAGCGTGAGTTCGAGCGCTCGTCGGTCAACGCCCTGAATGTCTACGACCCGCTGGAGTCGTGGAACCGCCGGGTCTACCACTTCAACTACCGCTTCGACCAGTGGGTGTTCCTGCCCGTGGTGGACGGTTACCGCTATGTCACCCCGAGCTTCCTGCGTACCGGCGTCAGCAACTTCTTCAACAACCTCGGGGATGTACCCAACCTGCTGAACAGCCTGCTGCAGCTCAAGGGCCATCGTTCCCTGGAAACCACCGGCCGCCTGCTGCTCAACACCACCATCGGCATCGCCGGCCTGTGGGACCCGGCCACCGCCATGGGCCTGCCGCGCCAGAGCGAAGACTTCGGCCAGACCCTGGGCTTCTACGGTGTACCGGGCGGCGCCTACCTGGTGCTGCCGCTGTTTGGTCCGTCGAACCTGCGGGATACCACCGGCCTGCTGGTGGACTACGGCGCCGAGACCGAGATCAACTTCCTGAACGTGTCCAAGGTCAGCGAAAACCACCCGGAAATCTGGGCCCTGCGCGCCGTCGACAAGCGCTACCAGACCAGCTTCCGCTACGGCCAGATGAACTCGCCGTTCGAGTATGAAAAGGTGCGCTACGTGTACACCGAGGCGCGCAAGTTGCAGATCGCCGAGTAATGCCCCGTGTAGGCGCTGGCTTGCCAGCGCCTACATCCCCCGCCGACACCACTTACGCCACGTAAACCGCAGTTGCAGCACCACCGCCCTGGCCATTTCCCGATCCTGCTCCGCCAATCCCGAAGGCTGTTCAAGCGCTTCAAGCATCGCAACGCTGGCCACATCCATCAGCGACTCATTCGCCACGCTCGGTCCACCCTCCTCCAACACCGACTCCAATGCCCGCAAATAGCGATCGCGCTCAATCGCCAACGCACCCCGGCTGTCCGCCAGGCAGGCGCGCAACTCCAGCAACTCATCCCCCAGGTCCAGCCCCAGCAATCCGTTATCCCAGTGGACACGGCGATCGGCAGGCAAGGTTTCGCTGTAGCGCGACAAGCGAATCAGCCGGTCCGCCATGCGCCCGCCAAACCAGCTTTCAGCCTGCTCCAGGGGACGGGAAGTCAATTGCGCCAGGTCGAACAATGAAGCCTTGAACATCCGCCGATAGTGATGCTCGCCGGGATTGAGCTGGATCAGCCGAAACACCACCACGGCAATCCCGACCCCCACCAGCGTCGCGATGGCCTTGTTGAGGAACGCGGCGAAGTCATAGGTCATCACATTGCTGGGCCCGACGTTGTTGACGAAAAAGATGCAGAACGCCGAGGCCGTGGCCGCCAGCTTGAGGCGGCTCATGCACAACGAGGCGAAAAACAGCGGCACTCCCAACGCCAGGCATAACAAGGGAAAGCCATCGAAGCCGGGCAACAGCACGAAGCACACAAAACCGGCCACCGGGATCGACAGCGCTATGCCCTTGAGGAAATTCAGGCTGGAGGCCGACGGGTTTTCCCGCGCTGCAAACAGGCTCAACACCACGCCACAAATCGATACCGCGCCCAAACCCGAAGGCCATGCCGTAAAGATCCAGAACGCCGCGACCGCCAGAAACGCCAACGCACTGCGCAGCCCACCAAGCACCCCCTGCTCGATATCCCGGTGCCAGGACATCGCCCCCGGTGCGCCGGGCGGCACCCTGCCCTGCTCGACCGCCGACAGCGTCAATGCACCCCGCTCAATCAAGCGCAACACCTGCGCCAGTTGCACCAGGCAAAAGTGCGCCTCCTGGCCAAGCTGCGGATCCTGCAACGCCAGGCCAAGCCGTTGTGACAACCCGGGCAGTTCATCAAGACGCTCCTGCTGCAACGCCAAAGCCACCGCTTCAATCAGTGGCCCGACCGCCGCCGTTTCATCGAGCATCATCCGCTGGCGCGCCACGCCCCGCGCCGCCCGCAGCAGGCTAAGCAGATCACGGCTGAGCACCCGCAAGGCCTGGGAGCGGCGCCGGCCCTTGGGCCCTTCAAACCAGGCATGGTCGCGCTGGCTGTCCACCGCCACCAGGCGGCTCAATGCTTCGAGCAAGCCTTTACGCTGGTCGGTACCCAACAGCTCCGAAGCGGCAGCCCGCACCCCGGCCTGCCAGGCGGCGCGCGCCTGAACCGCCAGCACCTGCTCGACCCGGCGCGGCCACAGAATCGTACTGGCGATGGAGGCACAAAGAATCCCCAGGCTGATCTCCTGGCAGCGTGCCACCGCCTCATCGAACACTCCCAGCGGTGCCGCCGTAGCGGGTAGCGCAATAATCGCCGTGGTGTAACCCGCCAGCACAAACCCATAGGACGCATGATTGCGCAGCAAGGATGCCCCCGTGGTGCAGAACGCCAGCCACAGCGCCATGCACAGCAGGAACAGCAGCGGCGCCTGGCCAAATACACCGATCATCGCGATGGAAACCATGGCCCCGACAAACGTACCCACCAGCCGATAGGCGCCTTTGGCCAGGACCATGCCGCTGGTGGACTGGCCCACGATAAATACGGTGGTCAGGGCCCATTGCGGTTGCTGCAAGTCAAAACAGAAGGCCAGGTACAACGCGACCCCGCCGGCGATCATGTTGCGCAAGGCAAACAGCAGATCGCTACGGGACGGGGTCAACGTCGCCTGCCAGAAATCAGGGAGCTGGAAGGTGGAGGATTTCATTAAACCTACATATAGATAGCAAGCTAATGATTAGCATCGTATCTATATTTGTGGCGAATGCCAATCTCAGGCTATTTGACCAGGCGCTTTTCCTTGGATGGCCTGTAGCCAAAGTAGGCGCTGTAGCACTTGCTGAAATGGCTCGGCGAGACAAACCCGCAGGCCACCAGCACGTCCACCTGGGACAGCTCGGTGTGTTGCAGCAGCCGACGGGCCTCGGTGATGCGCAGTTCCAGGTAATAACGCTGGGGCGTGGTGCCAAGCTGCTCCTTGAACAAACGCTCCAACTGGCGTCGGGAACGGCCCGCATAAACGGCCAGTTGCTCAAGCTCCAGAGGCTCTTCGAGGTTGGCGTCCATCAGGTTGACCACCTCGCGCAGGGGCGCGCTCAAGCACACGTTTTCCGTGGGTTTCACCCGCCGGTAGCGCGACTCCTCAAACGCCAGGATGTCCTCGATCCCCTCCACAAGCGCTTTGCCGTACAGCCCCTTGATCCAGTCCAGCGCCATATGAAACGCACCGGAAGGGCTCGATGCCGTCAGCCGGTCGCGATCAATCACATAGGGTTCGCTGCTGACCTGCGTCGCCTTGCAAAAATCAGCGAGGGCCGGGCGATGTTCCGGGTGCACGGCGCAGCGGTAGCCGCCCAGCAATCCCGCACGCCCCAGGAACCACGCACCATTCCACAAACCGGCCAGGCTCACACCCTGCTCCGAGGCGCTTTTCAGCAGGTGGATAAACTCCTCCGCAGCCTTCAGTTCAGTGCGATAGCCACCGCATATCACCAACAGGTCCAACTCTTTAAGCACCGAAGACTCAAGCCGCGCATCGGGCCGGATCACCAGCCCCAGGTCACTGATCACCTCGCCTTCCCGCAAGCCGAAGGTCGATGTAGAAAAAGAAGCGGGCCGCAGCAGGTTGGCGGTGATCAGCGTATCCAGCGCCTGGGTAAACGCCGGCAGCGAAAAATGTTCGAGCAACACAAATCCCGCACGCACCGTCTGGCGGGCGTCGCCGGGATTTTCATTCAGGTAACGGAGGTTCTTGCCTTTCATGCCCCCGCTGAATTGCCGTCGCTCGATCAAATGCCTATGCCCTCACACGCTTCCAGAGGTTACCCACCACGCTGACCACCGCCAACACCACGGCCCCGGCAATGATCCCCGCCACTGCATTGAGCAACGTCGGCATCAACCACGCCAGGCCGCCAGTACTCTGGCTCACGGTCTCGATCCAGTGATGCACCACCGGCACACCATGGGTCAGGATGCCACCGCCGACCATGAACATCGCCGCCGTACCGATCACCGACAGGCTTTTCATCATGTACGGCGCCGCCCGCAGGATCGCCCCGCCGATGCTGCGCGCCGCCTGGCCGGGCTTCTGGGTGAGCCACAGGCCCAGGTCATCGAGTTTGACGATACCGGCCACCAAGCCGTAGACGCCGATGGTCATGACGATGGCGATACCCGACAACACGATCACTTGCTGCATCAGCGGTGCATCGGCCACGGTACCGAGGGTGATGGCGATGATTTCGGCGGAGAGGATGAAGTCGGTACGGATCGCGCCTTTGATCTTGTCCTTCTCGAAGGCCACCAGGTCCGTGGCCGGATCCGCCACGGCTTCCACCAGGTGCGCCTGCTCTTCGGCGCGTTTGTGGAAAAAGCTATGGGCGAGTTTTTCGAAACCTTCAAAACACAGGTAAGCGCCGCCCAGCATCAACAACGGCGTGACCGCCCACGGCGCAAACGCGCTGATCAGCAACGCAGCCGGCACCAAAATCAGCTTGTTGACGAACGAGCCCTTGGCCACCGCCCACACCACCGGAATTTCCCGCTCGGCGCGCACCCCGGAGACTTGCTGGGCATTCAGCGCCAGGTCGTCCCCCAGCACGCCGGCGGTTTTCTTCGCAGCCATCTTGGTCATCAACGCCACATCGTCGAGCACCGCAGCGATGTCGTCGATCAATACCAGCAAACTGCTTCCTGCCATGGCTCAGGCTTCCCGTGATTCAAAGTGCGCCGAGAATAACGCGGCGCACACCGGGTTAGCGAGCCGTTCAGAGCGCAGGCGTTTGCCAGCCCCCGCCAAGGCTCTGGATCAGCGCCACACTGCCCTGGCTGAGCTGGCCCTGGGTGTCGCGAAGATTCTGCTCGGCTTGCAGCAACACCAGTTGCTGGGTCAGCACGGCCTCCTGGCTCACAGTGCCGGCGCGCAACTGTGCTTCCTGGCTGCCGAACAGTTGCTGATTACGCTGGTACACCTGCTGGAACGCATCGGCCTGGGTTTGCAGGTGGTTGATTGCCGACAGGTTGTCTTCAACGTTCTGCAAGGCGCTGAGCACGGTACCCTTGTAGGTCGCGGCGATCTGGTCATAGCTGGCCTCGGCCTGCTTGACCGCCGCTTCGCGGGCGCCGCCGTCAAACAGGGTTTCCGCCAGCGCCGGGCCCAACGTCCAGATGCGATTGGGCAGGGAGAACAACCCGCCCAACGCACTGCCGCGGTAACCGGCCTCGGCAGTCAGATCCAGCGTAGGGAAGAACGCAGCTTCGGCCACGCCGATTTTCGCGTTGGCCGCCGCTGCCGAGCGCTCCGCCGCCACCACATCGGGACGCCGTTGCAGCAGGGTCGACGGCAAGGTCAACGGTGGCCGCGGGACCACGAAGCTGTAGTCATTGCGCACCGCCACGCTGAATTCACTCGGCGCCACGCCCACCAGCACGGCCAGCGCGTGTTCGTATTGCTCGCGGTCGCGCAGGGAGGTCTGCAAGTCGGCAATCGAAGTGGTCAACTGGTCCTGCGCCACCAGCAACTGGTCGTTGGTGGCGACGCCCTGAGTGAACTGCACCTGGATCATGTCCAGCAGTTGCTGGTTGATCTTCTGTTGTTGCTGCAACAGGCGCACGTCGATGTCCATCTGCCGCAGGGCGAGGTAGTTACTCGCCACGCTGGAACTGATGGACAGCCGCACCCCGGCCAGCAACGCATCCGATTGCTGGGCCGTCGCCTGGCTGGACTCTATCCCGCGCCGCACCAGGCCCCACAGGTCCGGCTCCCAACTGGCGGTCAAGGTTGCGCTGACACTGTTCTGCACGCCGCCCGTCGTGGTGCCGGTAGTCGACGTACCGCTGCCGCTGCCCGCCGTTCCCCGCGAACCCGACAACCCTACGCCAACGGTGGGCCACAACCCTGCCCGGCTGGACGCCACCTGCGCCTGGGCCAGACGATAAGCCGCCTCCGCCGCGATGATCGACTGGTTGGCCTTGGCCGAGCGCGCCACCAAATCGTTCAGTACCGGGTCCTGATAGGCCAGCCACCACTGGCTGTCCATGGCCCCCTGGGGGTTGGCCGCCGCACGCTGCCACTGCGCGCCTTCCTTGAAGGTCTGCGGCAGCTCCATGGCGGGCTTCTGGTAATCGGGCCCGACCATGCAGCCGCCGAGCAGCAGGCTGATGCAAAGCACGCTGTATTTCACGTTCATAACCTTGCTTCCTTACGCCGACCCAGGCGCTGTGACGCCCGGTCGAGCCACAGGTAGATCACCGGGGTGGTGTACAGCGTCAGCACCTGGCTGAACAGCAGGCCACCAATAATCGAAATCCCCAACGGCCGGCGCAACTCAGAGCCATAACCGGTGCCGAGCACCAGCGGCAGCGCGCCAAGGATCGCCGCCAGGGTGGTCATCATGATCGGCCGGAAACGGATCAGGCACGCTCGGCGAATCGCTTCCTTGGCCGTGAGGCCGAACTCCCGCCGCTCGGTGATCGCGAAGTCGATCATCATGATCGCGTTTTTCTTCACGATACCAATCAACAGAATCACCCCCACCAGCGCAATGATCGACAGCTCGGTGCCGGTCAGCAGCAAGGCGATCAACGCACCGACGCCGGCCGAGGGCAGGGTCGAAAGAATGGTCAGCGGGTGCGTCAGGTTTTCGTAGAGGATGCCCAGCACGATATACACGCACAGCAACGCAGCGACGATCAGCAGTGGCTCACTGGCCACCGACGACTGGAACACCTGGGCCGTACCGGCAAACTGGCCGACCACACTGGCGGGCATGCGCAGTTGCTTCACCGCATCGTCCACCATCGCCGTGGCCTGGCCGATGGACGTGCCGGGCGCCAGGTTGAACGAGACTGTCACCGCCGGGAACGTGCCCTGGTGACTGATGGAAATTGCGGTGCGCGCCACCGTGTTATCCGCCAGTGCCGAGAGTGGCACCAGGGTCTGCCCGGTGGTCAGGTTGGGCGCCGCCGTGGTGCCCTTGGTGGTCGTGGCCTGGGTGCCCGTCGGCACATAAATGCCCTTGAGCGCGGAAGGGTCGGTCCAGTATTCCGGCGCGATTTCCATCACCACGTGGTACTGGTTGGCCGCGCGATACAGGGTCGCGACCTGGCGCTGGCCAAAGGCGTCGTACAGCGTCTGGTCGACCGCCGAGACACTCACCCCGAGGCGCGCCGCCGTGTCCCGGTTGATTTGCACATTGGCCAGCAAGCTGTTGTCTTGCTGGTCGGTATTGAGGTCGGTGAGTTGCGGCAATTTGCGCAGCACCGCCACCACCTTGGGCACCCATTCGTCCAGCGACTCCTGGTCATCGGCGGTCAGGGTGTATTGGTATTGCGCGCCACTTTGCCGGCCACCCACGGTGATGTCCTGGGCCGACTGCAAATACAGCTTGGTGCCCGGCAAGTCGCCGAGGCTGCGGCGGATCTGGCCGATGATTTCGGTGGCGTTGTCCTTGCGCTCGCCCAGGGGCTTGAGCAATACAAACATCTGCGCGCTGTTGACCGCCCCGCCGCCC
>NZ_JBYSWF010000005.1:0-184361 GCF_058780865.1 Pseudomonas sp. GP01-A4 | reverse complement strand
TCAGGAAGCCGCTGGCGGAGGGGGCCGAGCCGCCTGAAACCCCGCCCAGCTCGCCGTTTGTGGACCTGGGGGCGGTCAACGGCAGCGCCGGCCTCGGTGTCGCGTTTATCACCGACAACCTGCTGCTGGACCTGGAACTGACCGCCATGGAAAAAACCGGCAATGGTGAAATCGTTTCGCAGCCTAAGGTCGTCACCTCCGACAAGGAAACCGCGCGAATCCTCAAGGGCACCGAGATTCCCTATCAGGAGTCCAGCTCCACCGGCGCGACCTCGGTGTCGTTCAAGGAGGCCTCCTTGTCATTGGAAGTGACCCCGCAAATCACCCCGGACGGCTGGGTGATCATGGAGGTCAAGGTCACCAAGGACGAGCCCGACTACCTGAACAGGCTCAACGATGTGCCGCCGATCAAGAAAAACGAGGTCAATGCCAAGGTGCTGGTCAAGGACGGGGAGACCATCGTGATCGGCGGGGTTTTCTCCAATACTCAAAGCAAAGTGGTAGATAAAGTGCCATTTTTGGGCGATGTGCCGTATCTTGGCCGCCTTTTCCGGCGGGATGTGGTTTCGGAGAAAAAATCCGAGCTGCTGGTATTCCTGACTCCGCGTATTATGAATAACCAGGCGATTGCTGTGAGTCGTTGATTCTGTGCGAAATTTGATTCTTGTAGGACCGATGGGGGCTGGAAAAAGCACCATCGGCCGTTTGCTGGCCAAAGAGCTGCGCCTGCCATTCAAAGACTCCGATAAGGAAATTGAATTGCGCACGGGCGCCAATATCCCGTGGATCTTCGATAAGGAAGGCGAACTGGGCTTTCGCGACCGCGAGCAGGCGATGATTGCCGAACTGTGCGGCTGCGATGGCGTGGTATTGGCCACCGGCGGTGGCGCAGTGATGCGCGACGAGAACCGCCGGGCGCTGCACGCCGGCGGTCGCGTGGTTTATCTGCACGCGTCTGTCGAGCAGCAGGTGGGCCGCACCGCTCGCGATCGCAATCGCCCATTGCTGCGCACCGCCGACCCGGCAAAAACCCTGCGGGACCTGCTGACGCTGCGCGACCCGCTTTATCGGGAAATCGCCGATCTGGTGGTGGAAACCGATGAGCGGCCGCCACGAATGGTGGTTCTCGACATTCTCGAGCGCCTGGCACAGTTGCCACCCCGTTAAAGCCAGGGCCGAAATGCGCTATCCTCGGCGGCGCGTCATGACCGTCCGAGTTGTGGCGTAGAGCCATCAGGCAGCGTCAGATCCCGACGTTGCCGACAACGTTAATGTAGGGCAGGACGCCTGCTTTCATCTTCAACGCGGGGACACATGCAGACACTTAAGGTCGATCTTGGCGAGCGCAGCTACCCGATCCATATTGGCGAAGGTTTGTTGGACCAGCCCGAGTTGCTCGCACCGCATATTGCCGGGCGGCAAGTGGCGATCATCTCCAATGAAACGGTCGCGCCGCTGTATCTTGAGCGTCTGAGCCGCAGCCTGGCGGCGTACTCGGTGATCTCGGTGGTGCTGCCGGACGGCGAGGCCTTCAAGACCTGGGAAACCCTGCAACTGATCTTTGATGGCCTGCTGACGGCCCGTCATGACCGGCGCACCACTGTGGTGGCCCTGGGTGGCGGTGTGATCGGCGACATGGCCGGCTTTGCAGCCGCCTGCTATCAGCGCGGCGTGGACTTTATCCAGGTACCGACCACCTTGCTGTCCCAGGTCGATTCGTCGGTGGGCGGCAAGACCGGCATCAACCACCCGCTGGGCAAGAACATGGTCGGCGCGTTCTATCAGCCGAATGTGGTGCTGATCGACACTGCCACCCTCAATACCCTGCCACCCCGGGAGCTGTCGGCGGGCCTGGCGGAAGTCATCAAGTACGGGCTGATCTGCGACGAGCCGTTCCTGACCTGGCTGGAAGAACACGTCGACGCCCTGCGCGCCCTCGACCAGGTGGCACTCACCGAAGCGATTTCCCGCTCCTGCGCCGCCAAGGCGCTGGTGGTGAATGCCGACGAACGTGAGTCCGGCGTGCGCGCCACCTTGAACCTCGGCCACACCTTCGGCCATGCGATCGAGACCCACATGGGCTATGGTGTGTGGTTGCATGGAGAGGCCGTAGCGGCTGGCACAGTGATGGCATTGGAGATGTCGCAACGCCTGGGCTGGATCAGCGCCCAGGAGCGTGATCGCGGGATCCGCCTGTTCCAGCGCGCCGGGTTGCCGGTCATTCCTCCCGAGGAGATGACCGAGGCAGATTTTCTCGAACATATGGCAATAGACAAGAAAGTGATCGACGGTCGACTGCGACTGGTGCTGTTGCGCCGAATGGGCGAAGCGGTAGTGACCGACGATTATCCGAAAGAGATTTTACAGGCCACGCTGGGAGCGGATTACCGCGCCCTGGCCCAGCTTAAAGGTTAATAAGATCCCGATGACTAGTTTGCATGCCGACGAGGCGTTCCTCGGCCATTACCAGTTAAGCCACGACCCTTTTGCTCCTCGGGTGCCTGGTTTCAAGTTTTTCCCTGCGCAACGCAAGCCGGTGCTGGGACAACTGCACCACCTGGCGCGCTACAGCCAGTTGCTGCTGGTGGTCACCGGCCCATTGGGCAGCGGCAAGACCTTGCTGCGCCAGGCACTGGTGGCCAGCACCAACAAGCAATCGGTACAGAGCGTGGTGGTTTCCGCCCGTGGTGCCGGTGATGCGGCAGGCGTGTTGCGTCAAGTGGCCCAGGCCCTCGACGTGTCCACTGCCGAGCCGAATGCGATCCTCAAGCAAGTGGTGCAACTGGGCCTGACCGGCCAGGAAGTCTACCTGCTGGTGGATGACGCCGAGCAGCTCGACGAATCTGCCCTGGAAGCGTTGCTGGCCCTGGCGGCCGGTACGCCTGAAGGGCGCCCGCATGTGTTCCTGTTTGGCGAGTCTTCGCTGATCGCCGAACTTGAACAGATCAGCGGTGAGCAGGAGCTGTTCCACGTCATCGAACTGCAGCCTTACGAAGAAGAAGAAACCCGCGAATACCTGGCCCAGCGGCTGGAAGGCGCGGGGCAGGGCATCGAACTTTTCTCCGCTTCGCAGATCTCTGATATTCACGAAAGCTCCGACGGCTGGCCTGGCACCATCAACCAGGTTGCCCGGGATGCCATGATCGAAGCCATGATTGCCAGCCGCTCAGCGGTAAAGCGTCCAAAGATGGGGTTTACTATGCCGAAGAAGCACGTATTGGCAATTTCTGCCGTTGTCGTGGTTGCCGTCGCTGCCGCCTGGTTGATTCCAGGTCGCAACAAGGCACCGACCACCGCTGGCGCGCCAACCGAACAGGCGCAGTTGCCACTGGGCAAGCCAACACCGAACGTTGAGTTTGCCAACTCCGGCCAACCCACCAACCTGCCAATGGTCGGCCAACCGGTGATGCGCGGCCCGCTCGCCGAAGAAGCTGGCGGCATCTCCGAAGGCGACGATGGGGTGCCCGTGGAAGGCTCCAGCGCCACGCCGCCGACCGTGACCACCACCGCGCCACCTGCGGGCGTGCCAGCCGGTCAGCCAGCGGCCAAGCCGACGCCAGCGCCAGCCCAGGTCGCCACCGCCAAGCCTGCGCCTGTTGCCAAGCCGGTCGCCCCGGCGCCTGCGGCCAAGCCGGCTCCAGCCGCCAAGCCTGCCGAAAAACCGGCCGTCGTGGCCAAGGCCGCGACTGGCGCTGCCGGCAGCAGCTGGTATGCCAGCCAGCCTACCGGTAACTTCGTGGTGCAGATCCTCGGCACCAGCTCCGAAGCCAACGCCCAGGCGTTCGTGAAAGAGCAGGGCGGCGAGTACCGTTATTTCAAGAAAGTGCTCAACGGCAAGCCTCTCTACGTGATCACTTACGGCAACTTCTCCAGCCGTACAGCAGCGGAATCCGCTATCAAGGCCTTGCCAGCGAAGGTTCAGGCTGGTAAACCTTGGCCTCGCACTGTCGCCAGCGTTCAACAAGAACTGGCAACAACTCGCTGAAGATCCGGCGGCCTTACCCAGGCCGCCCTCTCGGCACCTCAAAAAAAACAACACAGCGTGCAGCCCTGAAGGCCGCGCGCTTTGTGGTGTCTGCGTCACAGTGGCTTTTGAGTCGTAGCGGTCAAAATTAAAAAAGTTTTGACTAGCACAGCATATCGCTTTAAACCTTTCATAAATGCGACATAGATTTGCGACATTTCGTCGCTAAATTTGTGAGCGTCTGTGTCGGTGTGTACAATGACCTCCCTTTTGCCCCCGCTAAGCCGGCGTACGTTCGGCGTGGAAGGTAACCGGTTGAATTGAAAAGAAATTTGCCTCGGAATAAGAGGCAGCCTGGTGAGAAAGTGTCTATGAAAGCAGGTCTGTACCAACCCGATGAATTCAAGGATAACTGCGGTTTCGGCCTGATAGCCCACATGCAGGGCGAGCCCAGTCATACCCTTTTGCAAACGGCCATCGAGGCCCTGACCTGCATGACCCACCGCGGTGGGATCAACGCCGACGGCAAGACCGGTGACGGTTGCGGCTTGCTGATTCAAAAGCCCGACCAGTTCCTGCGCGCAGTCGCCAAGGAACATTTCGGCGCCGATTTGCCCAAGCAGTACGCTGTGGGCATGGTGTTCTTCAACCAGGACCCGGTAAAAGCCGAAGCTGCTCGCGAGAACATGAACCGCGAGATCCTGGCCGCTGGCCTGCAGCTCGTCGGCTGGCGCAAAGTGCCGATCGACACCAGCGTACTGGGCCGCCTGGCCCTGGAGCGCCTGCCGCAGATCGAACAAGTGTTCATCGCAGGCGACGGCCTGAGCGACCAGGACATGGCGATCAAGCTGTTCACCTCTCGTCGTCGCTCGTCCGTGGCCAATGCCGCCGACACCGACCACTACATCTGCAGCTTTTCCCACAAGACCATCATCTATAAAGGCCTGATGATGCCGGCGGACTTGACCGCCTTCTATCCAGACCTGAGCGATGAGCGCCTGCAAACCGCAATCTGCGTGTTCCACCAGCGCTTCTCCACCAACACCCTGCCGAAATGGCCGCTGGCCCAGCCATTCCGCTTCCTCGCCCACAACGGCGAGATCAACACCATCACCGGCAACCGCAACTGGGCCGTGGCCCGTCGAACCAAGTTCGCCAACGACCTGATGGACCTGGAAGAGCTCGGCCCGCTGGTCAACCGCGTGGGTTCCGACTCCTCCAGCATGGACAACATGCTCGAACTGATGGTCACCGGCGGCATCGACCTGTTCCGTGGCGTGCGCATGATCATTCCGCCAGCGTGGCAGAACGTCGAGACCATGGACCCCGACCTGCGGGCGTTCTATGAGTACAACTCGATGCACATGGAACCGTGGGACGGCCCGGCCGGCGTGGTAATGACCGACGGTCGCTACGCCGTGTGCCTGCTCGACCGTAACGGCCTGCGCCCGGCGCGCTGGGTGACCACCACCAACGGCTTCATCACCCTGGCGTCGGAAATCGGCGTGTGGAACTACAAGCCGGAAGACGTGATCGCCAAGGGCCGCGTTGGCCCGGGCCAGATCCTCGCCGTGGACACCGAGACCGGTCAGATCCTCGACACCGATGCCATCGACAACCGCTTGAAGTCCCGTCATCCGTACAAGCAATGGCTGCGCAAGAATGCCCTGCGCATCCAGGCAACCATGGAAGACAACGACCACGGTTCGGCTTTCTATGACGTCGACCAGCTCAAGCAGTACATGAAGATGTACCAGGTCACTTTCGAAGAACGTGACCAGGTGCTGCGCCCACTGGGCGAGCAGGGCTACGAAGCCGTCGGCTCCATGGGCGATGACACGCCAATGGCCGTGCTGTCCCAGCGCGTGCGCACGCCGTACGACTATTTCCGCCAGCAGTTCGCCCAGGTGACCAACCCGCCGATCGACCCGCTGCGCGAAGCCATCGTGATGTCCCTGGAAGTGTGCCTCGGTGCCGAGCGCAACATCTTCCAGGAATCGCCTGAGCACGCTTCCCGCGTGATCCTCAGCTCGCCGGTCATTTCCCCGGCCAAGTGGCGCTCGTTGATGACCCTGGACCGCCCGGGCTTCGACCGGCAGATCATCGACCTGAACTACGACGAGAGCCTCGGCCTGGAAGCCGCTGTGCGCAACGTCGCCGATCAGGCTGAAGAAGCCGTGCGCGCCGGCCGTACCCAAATCGTGCTGACCGACCGCCACATTGCCCCGGGCAAGTTGCCGATCCACGCTTCCCTGGCCACCGGCGCGGTACACCACCGCCTGACCGAAAAGGGCCTGCGTTGCGATTCCAACATCCTGGTTGAAACCGCCACCGCCCGCGACCCGCATCACTTTGCGGTGTTGATCGGCTTCGGCGCTTCGGCGGTGTATCCGTTCCTGGCTTACGAAGTACTCGGTGACCTGATCCGTACCGGCGAAGTCCTGGGCGACCTCTACGAGGTGTTCAAGAACTACCGTAAAGGCATCACGAAGGGCCTGCTGAAGATCCTGTCGAAGATGGGCATCTCCACCGTCACGTCCTACCGCGGCGCGCAATTGTTCGAAGCCATCGGCCTGTCGGAAGAAGTTTGCGAGATGAGCTTCCGTGGCGTGCCAAGCCGCATCAAGGGCGCACGTTTCGTCGACATCGAAGCCGAGCAGAAAGCCCTGGCCGCCGAAGCCTGGAGCGCGCGCAAGCCGATCCAGCAAGGTGGCCTGCTGAAGTTCGTGCACGGTGGCGAATACCACGCCTACAACCCGGACGTGGTCAACACCCTGCAAGCCGCCGTGCAGCAAGGCGACTACGCCAAGTTCAAGGAATACACCGCGCTGGTGGATAACCGCCCGGTGTCGATGATCCGCGACCTGTTCAAGGTGAAAACCCTGGACACGCCGCTGGCCATCAGCGAGATCGAGCCACTGGAATCGATCCTCAAGCGTTTCGACTCCGCCGGTATTTCCCTGGGCGCCTTGTCGCCTGAGGCTCACGAAGCCCTGGCCGAAGCCATGAACCGCCTGGGCGCGCGTTCCAACTCCGGCGAAGGCGGTGAAGACCCGGCGCGCTACGGCACCATCAAGAGCTCGAAAATCAAGCAGGTCGCCACTGGCCGTTTTGGTGTAACCCCGGAATACCTGGTCAACGCCGAAGTGCTGCAGATCAAGGTTGCCCAGGGCGCCAAGCCGGGTGAAGGCGGACAACTGCCGGGCGGCAAGGTCAACGGCCTGATCGCCAAGCTGCGTTATGCAGTGCCGGGCGTGACGTTGATTTCACCGCCGCCGCACCACGACATCTACTCGATCGAGGATTTGTCGCAGCTGATTTTCGACCTCAAACAAGTCAACCCGCAGGCCCTGGTCTCGGTGAAACTGGTCGCAGAAGCCGGCGTGGGCACCATCGCCGCGGGTGTGGCCAAGGCCTATGCCGACCTGATCACCATCTCCGGCTACGACGGCGGCACCGGCGCTTCGCCGCTGACCTCCATCAAGTACGCCGGTGCGCCGTGGGAACTGGGCCTGGCCGAGACTCACCAGACCCTGCGCGGCAACGACCTGCGCGGCAAGGTCCGGGTGCAGACCGACGGTGGCCTGAAAACCGGCCTCGACGTGATCAAGGCTGCAATCCTCGGCGCCGAAAGCTTCGGCTTCGGCACCGCGCCAATGATCGCCCTGGGCTGCAAATACCTGCGCATCTGCCACCTGAACAACTGCGCCACCGGCGTGGCCACTCAGAACGAGAAGCTGCGCAAGGACCACTACATCGGGACCGTCGACATGGTGGTGAATTTCTTCACCTACGTCGCCGAGGAAACCCGTGAGTGGCTGGCCAAGCTGGGCGTGCGTTCCCTGGAAGAGCTGATCGGCCGTACCGACCTGCTGGACATCCTCGAAGGCCAGACCGCCAAGCAACAACACCTGGACCTGACGCCGCTGTTGGGCAGCGATCACATCCCGGCCGACAAGCCACAGTTCTGCCAGGTTGACCGCAACCCGCCGTTCGACAAGGGCCTGCTGGCCGAGAAGATGGTCGAGATGGCCACTTCGTCGATCAACGACGCAAGCGGCGGCGAATTCGCCCTGGATATCTGCAACTGCGACCGTTCCATCGGCGCACGCATCTCCGGCGAAATCGCGCGCAAGCACGGCAACCAGGGCATGGCCAAGGCGCCGATCACCTTCCGCTTCAAGGGCACCGCTGGCCAGAGCTTCGGCGTATGGAACGCCGGTGGCTTGAACATGTACCTCGAAGGCGACGCCAACGACTACGTGGGCAAGGGCATGACCGGCGGCAAGCTGGTGATCGTCCCGCCAGTCGGCAGCGTCTACAAGACTCAAGACAGTGCCATCATCGGCAACACCTGCCTGTACGGCGCAACCGGCGGCAAGCTGTTTGCCGCGGGCACGGCCGGTGAGCGTTTCGCAGTGCGTAACTCCGGTGCCCACACCGTGGTTGAAGGCACGGGCGATCACTGCTGCGAGTACATGACCGGGGGGTTTGTCGCGGTGCTGGGCAAGACCGGCTACAACTTCGGTTCGGGCATGACCGGCGGTTTCGCCTACGTGCTCGACCAGGACAACACCTTCGTCGACAAGGTGAACCACGAGTTGGTGGAGATCCAGCGGATCAGCGGCGAAGCGATGGAATCCTATCGCAACCACTTGCAGCATGTGCTGGACGAATATGTCGAGGAAACCAACAGCGAATGGGGTCGTAACCTCGCTGAAAACCTCGATGACTACCTGCGCCGTTTCTGGCTGGTCAAGCCCAAGGCTGCCAACCTGAAATCGTTGCTTTCCAGCATCCGTGCCAACCCGCAGTGATATGCGCCTGAAGAGTTTGATGAGGTTTTAACATGGCTGAACGTCTGAATAACGACTTCCAGTTCATCGATGTCGGGCGCAAAGATCCGAAGAAGAAACTGTTGCGTCAACGCAAGAAAGAGTTCGTGGAAATCTACGAGCCCTTCAAACCCCAGCACTCGGCCGACCAGGCCCACCGCTGCCTGGGTTGCGGTAACCCGTATTGCGAATGGAAGTGCCCGGTGCACAACTTCATTCCGAACTGGCTGAAGCTGGTGGCCGAGGGCAACATCCTCGCCGCCGCCGAGCTGTCTCACCAGACCAACACCCTGCCGGAAGTGTGCGGCCGGGTGTGCCCGCAGGACCGTCTGTGCGAGGGTGCGTGCACCCTCAACGACGGCTTCGGCGCGGTGACCATCGGTTCGGTGGAGAAGTACATCACCGACACCGCGTTCGCCATGGGCTGGCGCCCGGACATGTCCAAGGTCAAGCCGACCGGCAAGCGCGTCGCGATCATCGGCGCGGGCCCGGCGGGCCTGGGCTGTGCCGACGTGCTGGTACGTGGCGGCGTGACCCCGGTGGTGTTCGACAAGAACCCGGAAATCGGTGGCCTGCTGACCTTCGGCATCCCCGAGTTCAAGCTGGAAAAAACCGTACTGAGCCATCGTCGCGAAGTCTTCACCGGCATGGGTATCGAGTTCCGCCTCAATACCGAAATCGGCAAGGACGTGACCATGGAGCAACTGCTCGAAGAATACGATGCCGTGTTCATGGGCATGGGCACCTACACCTACATGAAGGGTGGCTTCGCCGGTGAAGACCTGCCGGGCGTGTACGACGCTCTGGACTTCCTGATCGCCAACGTCAACCGCAACCTGGGCTTTGAAAAGTCGCCGGAAGATTTCGTCGACATGAAAGGCAAGAAGGTCGTGGTGCTGGGCGGTGGTGATACCGCGATGGACTGCAACCGCACTTCGATTCGCCAGGGCGCCAAGTCGGTGACCTGTGCCTACCGTCGTGACGAAGCCAACATGCCGGGTTCGCGCAAAGAGGTGAAGAACGCCAAGGAAGAAGGCGTGAAATTCCTCTACAACCGCCAGCCGATCGCTATCGTCGGTGAAGACCGTGTCGAAGGCGTGAAAGTGGTCGAGACCCGTCTCGGCGAACCGGATGCCCGTGGCCGTCGCAGCCCCGAGCCGATCCCGGGTTCCGAAGAGATCATCCCGGCAGACGCCGTGGTCATCGCCTTCGGTTTCCGCCCAAGCCCGGCGCCGTGGTTCGAGCAGTTCGAAATCCAGACCGACAGCCAGGGCCGCGTTGTAGCCCCGGAACAAGGCCAGTACAAACACCAGACCAGCAACCCGAAAATCTTCGCCGGTGGCGACATGGTTCGCGGGTCTGACCTGGTAGTGACGGCCATCTTCGAAGGCCGCAACGCCGCCGAAGGGATCCTGGATTACCTGCAGGTCTGACCCCGATCCCGGATTGAAATGGGATCAAAATGTGGGAGCGGGCTTGCTCGCGAATGCGGTATATCAGTCACCAGATGTGTTGGCTGACCCACCGCTTTCGCGAGCAAGCCCGCTCCCACATTTGTTTTGTGGCGCTTTCATATCCGCGACAAATTGACCCGATAGACAAAAGGCACGGCTCTTGCCGTGCCTTTTGCGTCGCGCTCTGAGAAAATGCCCGCACTTTTTTTGCGGATGCCGACATGACTGCCCTCAAGAACGACCGTTTCCTTCGTGCCCTGCTCAAGCAACCCGTGGACGTCACCCCTGTGTGGATGATGCGCCAGGCCGGTCGCTACCTGCCGGAATACCGCGCCAGTCGCGCCCACGCCGGCGACTTCATGAGCCTGTGCATGAACCCGGAGTTCGCCTGCGAAGTCACCATGCAACCGCTGGACCGCTATCCACAGCTGGATGCGGCCATCCTGTTCTCCGATATCCTGACCATCCCTGACGCCATGGGCCAGGGCCTGTACTTCGAAACCGGCGAAGGCCCGCGTTTCAAGAAAGTCGTCAGCACCCTGGCCGATATCGAAGCCCTGCCGATCCCCGATCCCCACAAGGACCTGGGCTACGTCATGGATGCGGTCAGCACCATCCGCCGCGAGCTGAACGGCCGCGTGCCGCTGATCGGCTTCTCCGGCAGCCCGTGGACCCTGGCCACCTACATGGTCGAAGGCGGCTCGTCGAAAGACTTCCGCAAGACCAAGGCCATGCTCTACGACAACCCGCAAGCCATGCACCTGCTGCTGGACAAGCTGGCGCAGTCGGTCACCTCCTACCTCAACGGCCAGATCATGGCCGGCGCCCAGGCGGTGCAGATCTTCGACACCTGGGGTGGCAACCTGTCGGCGGCGGCGTACCAGGAGTTCTCCCTGGCCTACATGCGCAAGATCGTCAGCGGCTTGATCCGCGAACACGAAGGCCGCAAAGTGCCTGTGATCATGTTCACCAAGGGCGGCGGCCTGTGGCTGGAAAGCATCGCCGACGCCGGCGCCGACGCGCTGGGCCTGGACTGGACCTGCGACCTCGGCGAAGCCCGTCGCCGCGTGGGCAGCAAGGTCGCGCTGCAAGGCAACATGGACCCAACCGTGCTGTACGCCAAGCCGGAAGCCATCCGCACTGAAGTGGGCCGTATCCTCGCCAGCTACGGCAAAGGCAGTGGTCACGTGTTCAACCTTGGCCACGGCATTACTCCGGAAGTTGATCCGGAGCACGCAGGCGCGTTCCTGCGGGCGGTGCACGAGTTGTCGGCGCAGTATCACGAGTGATCGCGCGGCAATGAAAAAGCCCGGCAGATGCCGGGCTTTTTTGTAAGCGCTGGTTAAGCCTTGGCTTCCTGCAACGGCGGTAACTTCGCCAGCTTCAACGCCACCAGCAACGCGACGATCAACAGCGCGACGATAAACCCGCCAATCCCGTTCCACCCGGCGTAGTGCCAGAAAAACCCGCCCGCCGTCCCCGCAATACTCGACCCCACGTAGTAACTGAACAGGTACAGCGACGACGCCTGGCCCTTGGCTCTTAGTGCGCGGCGGCCGATCCAGCTGCTGGCCACTGAGTGGGCGCCGAAGAAGCCGAAGGTGAAGATCAGCATGCCGGGCACTACCAGCCACAGCGGGGTAAACAGCGTCAGGGCGATGCCGCCGAGCATCAGCACGATGGTGCCCCACAGCACTCGGCGACGGCCCAGGCGGTCGGCCAGGGAGCCGATTTTCGCCGAGCTGTAGATACCCGAGAGGTAGACCAGCGACAGCAGGCCTACCACGGCCTGGCTCAAATCGTACGGGTCCGCCAGCAAGCGGTAGCCGATGTAGTTGAACATCGTCACAAAGGCGCCCATCAGCACGAAGGCTTCGAGGAACAGCCACGGCAGGCCGGCGTCCTTGAAGTGCAGGGTGAAGCCGTCCACCAGGCTGCGCGGGTGCAGGGTGCTGGCGCGGAAGTTGCGCGACTCGGGGAGGATCTTCCAGAACACCGTGGCTGCGATCAGCGCCAGGGCGCCAATGATCAGCATCGCCGTGTGCCAACTGACGAAGTCGATCAGCACACCGATGATCAAGCGCCCGCTCATGCCGCCAATGGCGTTACCACCGATGTACAAACCCATGGCCAGGCCGATGTGTTGCGGGTGGATCTCTTCACTCAGGTAGGTCATGGCCACCGCTGCCAGGCCGCTGAGGGACAGGCCCACCAGTGCGCGCATCAGCAGGATGCCTTCCCAGCTTGGCATCAAGCCGCTGGCGATGGTGCACAGTGCGGCGCAGAACAGCGCGGCAACCATCACCGGCTTGCGCCCCAGGGTGTCGGAAATCGGCCCGGTGATCAGCAGGCCAATGGCGAGCATGCCGGTGGCCACCGAGAGAATCAGGCTGCTTTGCGCGGCATTGATGGAAAATTCGTGGGACAGCGCCGGCATCATCGGCTGTACGCAGTAGAGCAGGGCGAAAGTGGCGAAACCGCCGGAGAACAGCGCCAGCACCGTGCGCATGAACATCGGGGTGCCTTTTTCGATGTACTGCTCGTTGAGCTGTGCCACCACTTCATCGAGGGCGGTGGGCGGTACTTCTTGAGCAAGCGGAGCGACAGCAGATTTCACGCGGGACCTCGGGGAGGAAAGACTGCCAGGGCTGGCAATGCAAAAAAGAATATAGCTCCCTATTGATTCTTTCCAATATATTGTTCGACCTGTTTAAGAGCTTTTACGACCTAATGAGGTTTTCATGGAATTGCGCCACCTGCGTTACTTCATCGCCGTGGCTGAAGAGCTGCATTTTGGCCGCGCCGCGCAGGTGCTGGGGATCTCCCAGCCGCCCCTGAGCCAGCAGATCCAGGCGCTGGAGCAGGAGATAGGTGCGCGGTTGTTTGAGCGTACCAATCGTCGGGTCGAGCTGAGCGAGGCCGGCAGGTTGTTCCTGCAAGAGGCGCGGTTGGTGCTGGCGCAGGTGGATAAAGCGGCGGACGTGGCGCGTCGGGCGCAGCTGGGGGAACTGGGGGAGTTGAAGATTGGCTTCACCTCTTCTGCGCCGTTCAACTCCAGCATCCCACAGGCGATCTTCGCGTTTCGCCAGGCATTCCCGGCGGTGCATTTGAATCTGCAGGAGATGAGCAGCACGGAGGTGGCCGAGTCGCTGGTGGATGAGTCGATTCAGGTGGGGTTGATGCGACCGTTGCCGTTGCCCGATTCCTTGAGCGTCGTGGAACTGATGCGCGAGCCCTTGGTGGCCGTGCTGAACGCCGGGCATCCGTTGGTAGAGGGCAGTGAGCGGGGTTTGCACCTGGCGCAATTGGCCGAAGAACCGTTTGTGTTTTTCCCGCGGACTTACGGCAGCGGGTTGTATGCCCAATTGATGAGCCTGGCGCGTGATGCCGGCTTCAGCCCGCACTTCGCGCAGGAGGCCGGGGAGGCGATGACCATCATCGGCCTGGTGGCGGCGGGGTTGGGTGTCTCGGTGTTGCCGGCGTCGTATCAGCGGATCCGCATTGATGGCGTGGTGTATCGCACGTTGCTGGATCAGGAGGCGGTGACGGCGGTGTGGCTGGTGCAGCGCAAGGGCCAGCAGACGCCGATGGCCAAGGCGTTTGTCGAGTTGCTGACCCGTAAGGCATTGGTATGACCGACGCATAACCTGTGGCGAGGGAGCTTGCTCCCGCTGGGCTGCGCAGCAGCCCCGAAACCCGACGACTGAGTTTTACCAGGCAACCTTCAATCGCAGGTTTCAGGGGCGCTTCGCGCCCGAACGGGAGCAAGCTCCCTCGCCACAGGGAAGCGGGTGTTTCAGTTCTGCTTCGACGTCCCGGTCTGCTGGAGCAACTGCGCCGTGTCACTCACACCATTGGTGCGCAACGCCGCCAGGATGTCACGGTCCAGCATGCTCACCCAGCGGTTGTAGTTGCGGTGGATCTTGCCGTCCTTGTAGCCCAGGTCGCGGCTGTCGCGGTAGGTGATGGCGTAGCTGGTGGCGGTGTAGCGGATGTCGATTTCAGCGTGGAATTTGTTGCGCACGTTGATCTCGGCCTGCACCAGTTGCGGGCTCAGGCGCTGTACGACCCATTGGCGTTTGTTCAAGGCCGCGATAATGGTCTGCTTCATTTTTTCTTCGTTGACCTGCGGGTTTGCCGGCAAGTCGTGCTGGGTGTTGAGCACCGGTTTGTTGGTGCAGCCAGCGGTAGTGAGCAGGGCCAAAACGACCAGTGTTGCGCGTAGCAGGGAAGACATTCCATTTCTCCAGTCAGTAAAAAAACTCACGCCCAGCGGCGGAAAATCAGCGAAGTGTTGACGCCGCCAAAGGCAAAATTGTTGTTCATCACGTAGTCGTTGTGCAGCTCGCGGAACTCGCCTTGCAGGTAGTCCAGCTCGCCGCAGCGCGGGTCGACCTCGTCGAGGTTGAAGGTGTGCACGTATTGGTTGCGGTTCATCATTTCGATGCTGAACCACGACTCCAGCGCGCCGCATGCGCCCAGGGTGTGCCCAAGGAAACTCTTTTGCGAGCTGATGGGCATGCGGCTGCCGAACAGGCTGCTGGTGGCCAGGGTTTCGGCGATGTCGCCCTGGTCGGTGGCGGTGCCATGGCCGTTCACATAGCCGATCGCGTCGGGCGCAAGCCCCGCATCTTCCAGTGCCAGTTCCATGGCGCGGCGCATGGTGGCCTGTTCCGGGCGGGTGGTGTGCTGGCCGTCGGCGTTGCTGCCGAAGCCGACGATTTCGGCGTGGATATGCGCGCCACGGGCCAGTGCATGTTCCAGCTCTTCGAGTACCAGGATGCCGCCGCCTTCGCCGATCACCAGGCCGTCGCGCCCACTGTCGTAGGGACGCGGGCTGGTTTGTGGTGCATCATTTTTCAGGCTGGTGGCGTACAGCGCATCGAACACCATGGCTTCGGTAGGGCACAGCTCTTCGGCGCCACCTGCCAACATCAGCGGCAGGCGGCCGAACTTGATGGCTTCATAGGCGTAGCCGATGCCCTGGCTGCCGCTGGTGCACGCGCTGGACGTGGGGATCAGCCGGCCGGTGAGGCCGAAGAAAATGCTGATATTCGCCGCCGTGGTGTGGGGCATCATCCGCACGTAGGAGTTGGCGTTCAGCCCCTCGGCCACCGAGTTCAGCAGCATATTGCCGAAGGCCTTGATCTCGTCGGTGCTGCCGGTGGACGAGCCACAGGCCACGCCCATGCGCCCGTCCTTGATCGACTCGTCGCCCAGCAAGCCGGCGTCTTTGAGCGCCTGCTCCGCCGCCCATACAGCCAGCCGGGAAACCCGGCCCATGCTGCGCAGTTGCTTGCGGGTCCAGTGGGCGGGCACCACGAAATCATCGATCGGCCCGGCCAGCCGGGTGTTCAGTTCGGTGAAACGGTCCCACTCGTCCATGCGCCGGATGCCGCTGCGGTTGGCGCGGAAGTTGGCGGCGATGGTTGCCCAATCGCTGCCCAGGGACGTAACGCCGGCCATGCCGGTGACCACCACACGTTTCATCAGCACAGGCCTCCATTCACGGCCAGCACTTGGCGGGTGATGTAGCCGGCTTCTGCCGACATCAGGAAATTCACCGCCCCGGCGACTTCTTCCGGAGTGCCCATGCGCTGGGCGGGGATCATTTTCATCAGCTCTTCCACCGGTACGTTTTCATCGAGCATCGCGGTGTCGATCAGCCCGGGGGCCACGCAATTGACGGTGATCTTGCGCTTGCCCAGCTCGATGGCCAGGGCCTTGGCGGCGCCGATCAGGCCGGCCTTGGACGCGCTGTAGTTGACCTGGCCGCGGTTGCCGATCAGCCCGGATACCGAGGTGATGCACACGATCCGCCCGGCGGCGCGACGACGAATCATCGGCATCATCACCGGGTGCAGCACGTTGTAGAAACCGTCGAGGTTGGTGCGCATCACCACGTCCCAATCGTCTTCCGACAGCGCTGGAAACGCGCCGTCGCGCGTCAGGCCCGCATTGAGCACCACGCCGTAATACGCGCCATGGGCTTCCACGTCGGCTTCAAGGATCTCCTTGCAGCTGGCGCGGTCCGCCACATCGAATTGCAACACCCGGGCCTTGCGCCCCAGCGCTTCGATTTCGACCTGCACCGCATCCGCCTCGGCACGCCCGCTGCGGCAGTGCAGCACGATGTCGTGCCCGGCCTGGGCCAGGCGCACAGCGATAGCGCGGCCGATGCCACGGCTGGAGCCGGTCACCAATACGGATTCAGTCATGGCGTGGTGTCCTTCGATTCATCTAAATAGTTGGCCGCCTGGGGCGGTCGAAATACGTTCAAGCGCGCGCTGGCCTGGATGCCGTGACCGGTGAGGTGGCATTCGAACACACCCATGCCGTTGTCGTCTTCCAGGGAGCGCAGGCCGTGGATGGTCAGCTCGGTGCCTGCGGGAAAGTGCTCGACGTTGCACTCGAACTTGCGCGTGCCCAGCAGGAAGCCCAACTCCACGGCTTCACCTTTCTGGCGCGCGCGGCAACCGGCGTAGGCCGCGACGCTTTGCGCCATCAACTCAATGCCGACCCACGCGGGCAGGCTGCCATCGGCGCGGTTGAAAAGACCGCCGGGCTTGACCGTCAGGCGGGTCTGGATCTGTTCTTCATCAAAGCTCAAGACCTGATCGATCAGGATCATGTCACCGGCGTGGGGCAGCAGTTCGGCGAGCGGCCAATCAGTCATGGGGCGTCTCCGATAATCAGGCTGACGTTGTTGCCGCCGAAGGCAAACGAGTTGCTCATCAGGCAGCGTTTTTCCAGGGCGTCGCCGGGCGACGCCCACTTCAGTACGGGCAGGTCGGGGTCCGCCTGGCCATCCCAGACATGCGGCGGCACTATGCCTTCTGCCAGGCTCAGCCAGCAGAACGCCGCTTCCAGCGCGCCGGCGGCGCCCAGGGTGTGGCCGGTCATGGGTTTGGTCGAGGAGCAGGCTACGCCGTCCGGGAACAGGGCCGCGACCGCCAGGCTTTCCATGGCATCGTTATGTTGGGTAGCGGTGCCGTGCAGGTTCAGGTAACCGATTTGTCCGGGCGCCAGTTGTGCGCTGGCCAGGGCCTTGCGCATCGCTTGCAACGCACCCTTGCCGGTAGGCTCGGGGGCGGAAATATGGTGGGCGTCGCAACTGGCACCACTGCCCAGCAGTGCGACCGGCGCCGGGGTTTTGCTCATCAGGAACAACACGGCGGCTTCGCCGATATTGATGCCGTTGCGGTTCAGCGAAAACGGATTGCAGCGCTCTGCCGAAACCGCCTCCAGCGACGAAAAACCATTGAGGGTCAGCTTGCACAGCGTGTCGACGCCACCGCAGATCACCGCATCGCACACGCCCAGGTCCAACAGGCGTTGGGCACTCATCAGCGCTCGTGCGCTGGAGGTGCAGGCGGTGGAAATCACGTAGGCCGGGCCGCTCAGTTGCAGCCAGTCGGCGAGGAAATCGGCCGGGGCGCCAAGCGCCTGTTGCTGATAGTCGTAGTCGGCGGGGAACTGGTTTTCCCGCAGATAGTGGGCGATGCCACGGCTGGCTTCATCGATGCCCGAGGTGCTGGTGCCGAGCACGATGCCAATGCGCGACGCGCCGAACGTTTGGATCGCTTGCCGGATCTCGTCGTCAATCTGCAACGCGGCTTCCAACAGCAACTGGTTATTGCGGCTGCGATGGGATTCCAGCCCGGGCGGTATCGCCGCCAGTTCACCGTGCACAGCGGCCACCGGCAACACACGCTCCGGCACCCAGCCGCTTTCGGCGCGCATGCCGGAGCAGTCGCCGGCAAACAGGCTGCGGCTGACTTCGCGCTTGTCGCGGCCCAGGGCGCAGATCACGCCGAGGGCATTGAGGTAGGCGCTCATCGGGCAGCCCCAAGCGGCGAGATGTGGTAGGTCAGGTGTTGCCCGATCACGTCCACGCGAAACACCAGGGAGGAGTGATAGGTGATCTTCCAGTGGGACGGCAGGGTGCGGATCAGGTCCATTTCCTGGGTCCCGGGGTACAGCCTGGAAACTTCATCCGCCGAGGTCAGGGCGAACAACAGCGCGGCAAACAGTTCACGCGCCTGGGGATTGGGCGGCAGCAGACCGTCGGCCTGCCAGGCGCCATTGATCAGCATCTGCCGAGCCTGGGGAATGCCCAGCGGGTCCATCATCGACCAGCGAATCCCGCCGCCTTCGCGCTGCATCACCAGCAACCAGTCCTGGCGTTGGCCATCCTGTTCGCGCTGCACATGCAGTTGCAACGGCAGGCTCAGCACCGGGTTTTTCGACGGCAACGGCGGCTGGCTGGCGCAGGCACTCAGCAGCAACAGGCAACCGATCAACAGCATTCGGATCATGTTTCAGTGCTCGCCAGAGGTTTACGGGCAACCACGTTGACCAAGGTTTCTTCGCGCTGGCCGGCCGGTTTTGGCTGGCGCAGGCCCCAGCGCTCAAGCAGGCCGAAATCGGTGGCGCGGCTCCACCACAGGTACGGGTACGAGACGTTCTGCGGGCCGAACTCAAAGCCCTGCTCGCGAATCATCTCAAGGTACTCCTCGGCGCTTTTCTGCACATGCATCGGGTGACGAAACAGCCAGCGGATTACCCAAGTGTCGATATAGGCCTCGGTGGATTCGGCAAACAGCAGGTAGCCGCCTGGCTTGAGCACCCGATAGAACTCTTTCAGGGCGCGATGCTGTTCCACCAGATGATGGAAGGTCTGGTGACAGAACAGCACGTCGACACTGGCGTCGGCCACGTCGAGGGTCGCGCAGTCGCTGCCGATCAACTCGATGGCGATGCCCTGGCGCGCGGCTTCGGCGCGGCTCAGGTCGAGGCTGTGGGGGTCGGCGTCGAGGCCGATCAGGCGGTCGGGGGCGAACACCTGCTGCAGGTACTGGAACGACTTGCCCTGGCCGCAACCAGCGTCCAGCAGCACCGGGGCAACCGGCAGCGGGTCGCTGAACAGGCTGCGCAGGTCGTTGATAGCCACGCGCAGCACATGGTGCTGCCAGGTGTGGCTGCGCAGGAACCAGAAGCCGAATTTGGTTTCTTCGACGTAGTTTTTACTCAGGTATTGGCTGCTCATCTCATCTTCCTTGTCCCGGACGGGCTGGCCCACGGCGCCAGCATGAAGCTGAACGCCAGCCCCAGGCTCACCGACAGCCCAAAATTACTCACCGCCGGTGTGCTGGAAATAGCCAGCAGGCCGAACGATAGCCAAGTAGTCACGGCCGCCAACAGTGTGCCCAACAGGCTCACGGCGGCGCCGCCAATTTGTTCACGCATCAGGATCGCGTAGTCGACGCTGATGGCGGTCACCAGCAGCAGGCCGAACAGGCTGAACAACGTCAACGGCTGCCCCAGCCAACCCAGGCTGGCCAGGCTGCACAGCGCCGCCAGCAACGGCAGGGCGACGATGCGCAAGGCGCCGCCGAAGCCGAACGGCAGGATCAACAGCAGTACGATCAACACGCAGGACATCAATTTCAATTCCGCCGCGCTGATCTGTGTGGCGGCGAACACCTGGTTCAAGTCGCCGAGGCGATCCACCAACTGCACGCCGGGCAGATCCAGGGCCTGCACCCGCAGCAAGGCCGGGTTGTTCAACCCTTGCAGGCTCACCATCGCCGCCACGCCACCGTCGACATTCCCCAGCCACAGCGTGCGCCACGGCTCGGCCAGCGGGCCGACCAGTGCTGCGTCGATGTCTTCGGTGGGCAAGGCCTGCAACTGGGCCAGCTCGGCTTGCAGCGCGCTGGCGGGCACACCGAGGTCCAGCAATGGCTGCCAGTACTGCGGCAGCTGTTTCAGGGCCTCGCGCAGTTGCTGTTGCTCCGCCGGCGCGCTGACCAACTGGTTGAGCGTCAGGTAACCCTGGAGCTTGTCCATGTTCACCAACTGATCCAGGCGCTGGCTCAGCGCGGCCTGGCGTTCCAGCAACTGCTGCTGGTTGTCCGCCCGCACGAGGAAGAACTGGCTGGTGGGCTGGAACCCGGTAATCCGCGCAACGGCCTGGGCTTCCTGCAGCAACTGCGGTGGCGCACCGATCCACTGGCGGATATCGTTTTTGCTGTTCAGGTGCCACAGCCCACCGGCGCAAAACACCAACACCAGTATCAACAACACCGGGCTTGGCAGGCGCTTGAGCAGCGACTCGCGCACGCTCAGCAGGAACTCGGCAATGCGCAGCGGCCATTGCGCCGGGCGCAGCTCGACGCCTTTGAGCAAGGCCGGCAACAGGCACACGGCCGACAGGTAAGCGCCCACCAGACCGGCAGCGGAGAACACCGCGATTTGCGTCAGCGCCGGGAACGGCGTCCACGCCAGGGCCAGGTAACCGATGCAACTGGTGGCCAGGCTCAGGCTCAGGCCCGGCAAGGTCAGGCGCAAGGCCGGCCAACTGCGCCAAGGGCTCATGCTCCAGCTCTTGGACAGGTAATGCAGCGGGTAATCCACCGCCACGCCGATCAGGCTCGAGCCCAGCACCAGCGTGATCACATGCATATGCCCGAACAGCGCCACACAGGCCACCGCACCAAACAGCATGCCCACCAGCACCGGCACGAACGCCAGCAACACCCGCCAGCGGCGGAACGCAAGCAGCAGCAATAACAGGATGCCTACCGTCGCGCCGCCGCCGACCCAGGTGATTTCCCGCGTGGCCTGCTGCTGACCATTGGCTGCATACAGCAGGCCGCTGGCGGCGAGCAATTGCGCGCCTTGCTGGTCGGCCTGCTCGCGGCTGGCCTTGAGCAGGTCAGCCACTTGCAGCGGCAGTTTCATGTCGAAGGCGTTGCCGGTGGTGCGGGCCCGCAGCAGTACCCAGCTTTTGCCGTCGGCATCGGCGATCAGCGCGCCGCTGCCGATATCCAGCTGCACCGAACCGTGTTGCGGCTGGCTGTTCTGGATGCGCCCGGTGAGGCCCAGCCAATCGTCCTGGCTCGGCACCAGGCTGAAGCCGGTGAACGGGTCGAACAGCGCCTGAACCCGCTGCTGAATAAACGCCTGGGGCTCGTCGATCAGTTGCTCGCGATCCTTGGTCGAGAGCATCGCCAGCCGGCCTTGCAGCAACTGCTGACGCAGGGCCGGCAGGTCGGCTTGGAGGTTCCACTGGACCTTTTCAAACAGGCCGCTGGCTTGCCAGGCTTCGCCCAATTGCGTCGCCATGGCCACGGCTTTTTGTCGATCGGCATGCCCCACCAGCACCAGCATTTCGCGGTTCAGCGGTTCCTGCATGCGCTGTTCGGCCCGCAGCTCCAGCGCATCCGGCGCGGTGCCGGGCACCAGTTCCATCAGGTTCGCCGACAGCGGTGCGCCATGGCGCCATTGCCAGCCCGCCAGGGCCAACACGGCCACCAGCAGGATCAGGAACAGGCGCGGCAACCAGCGTTCACTCGGCAAAGTCGTGTTGCTCCGCGTCGCTCAAGGGCTGGCTGCTGGTGCTGTCCTGCATGCGCAGTACGGTGCTGTCGCCCTGGGTTTCCAGCAGCTCGATCTTCTGCACCAGTTCGCCGCCGTCGATATTGATTTGGGTGAACACCTGCTTGAGCAGCAGCGAGCGCGGGATCAACGTGAGTTTCCACTGCTGGGCTTCGCCTTGCAGTTGAAGCTCGAAGTCACGCTGCAAGCCACTGCTGTCGCCCTGTAACACGGCGAGGAACAAACGGTTCTGCTCGGCGCCGGCGCTCTTGTTCGGCAGCAATTGCCAGCCGTTGGCGTCACGCCGGGCGATGCCGTTGGCGCTGATGCGGTAGTCCTGTTGCAGCGGGGTTTTCAGCAGCCACAGCAGGCCGTGGTCCTTGGCCAGGACGAAGGTGCCCTTGCTGGTCAGCGGCTGCGGCAGCGCGCGCAGGTGTTTTTCCTGGATGAAGTTGCCGTGGATCACCGACGGTTTTGCAAGCTGGTCACTGAGTTGTTGCAGGTCGAAAGCATGGGCCAGGCCTGGAATGCCCAACAACAGAATGAAGGCGATTCCTGTGGGAGCGGCGGTGCGACGATTCGACTTGCTCGCGAAGAACCTGAGGGCGCCACGGGGTGTCAGGCGGCCTGCGTTATCGTTGACGATTTTCGCGAGCAAGCCCGCTCCCACAGGGAATCTCATTTCAAGGCTCTCTCTATGGCGTCAGTGAATATTTTTGGCGACGCCAACTGCATTTCGCGGCTGGCAATCTCCACCGCCACTTGCACGGTGCTGGCGCGGGTCAGGCGTTCACCGGTGGCCTTGTCGCTGATCAGGTAATTGACCTTCAAGCGGTTCTCCCACTCCACCAGGCTGGCGCGCACGTTGATGGTCTGGCCGAAGGTCGCGCCGCGCACATAGCGCAGTTGCATGTCGATCACCGGCCAGGCGTAGCCCGCTTGCAGCATCGCTGTGTAGTTGTGGCCGATCTTGTCCAGCAAGGCGCAGCGGGCGACTTCCAGGTACTTTACGTAGTGCCCGTGCCACACCACGTTCATGGTGTCGATGTCGAAAAACGGCACGAGGATTTCAGTGTCGCAGTGCAACACGCCGGGGCTACGCATGCAGCCTCCAGTGTTGCTCGGCGATGCGTTTCAGGCACAGGCGCAGTTCGCCTTCCAGGGCGCGGTCTTCGATGACCGGCGGGAAGTCTTTGGCCAGCTCGTCGTGCATGGCGGCCAGCGCCGGCGGCAGCGGGCGTGCGTCTTCAGCCTGGGCCCGCAGCCATACGCCCTGATTAGCGGCGAGCAAGGTGGCGGCGGCGACTTGTTCGGTCAGTTCCAGCACACGAATCGCATCGCGGGCGGCGATGGTGCCCATGCTCACCTTGTCCTGGTTGTGGCACTCGGTGGAGCGCGAGAACACACTGGCCGGCATGGTGTTTTTCAGCGCTTCGGCGGTCCAGGCGCTGGTGCCGATCTGCACAGCCTTGAAGCCGTGGTTGATCATCGCCCGCTCGGCTGGCGCACCGGACAAATTGCTCGGCAAGCCGTGGTTGTAACGCACGTCCACCAGCAGCGCGAGCTGGCGGTCCAGCAGGTCGGCGACGTTGGCCACCAGGGTCTTGAGGCTGTCCATGGCGAACGCGATGTGGCCGCCGTAGAAGTGGCCGCCGTGAAGCACGCGTTCTTCTTCGGCGTCGATGATCGGGTTGTCGTTGGCGCTGTTGAGTTCGATCTCGATGAACGAGCGCAACCAGTTCAGGCTGTCGGCCAGCACGCCCAGGACGTGGGGCGCGCAGCGCAGGGAGTAACGATCTTGCAGGCGATGCAGCGGCGCGGTCGGCGCGTCAATCGCCAGATCCTTGCGCAGCCAGGCGGCGACTTGCATTTGCCCCGGGTGCGGCTTGGCGGCGAACAGGCGCTCGTCGAAATGCTCCGGGTTGCCTTGCAGCGCCACCACGTTCAGCGCGGTGATGCGCGTGGCCAGTTGCAGCAGGTAGTCGGCGCGGGCGAAGGCCAGGCAGGCGAGGCCGGTCATCACGGCGGTGCCGTTCATCAGTGCCAGGGCCTCTTTCGGGCGCAGTACCAGCGGGTCCCAGCCCAGCTCGCGGTGCACCTCCGACGCCTGGCGGCGTTCGCCACGGAACAGCACTTCGCGCTCACCAGACAAGGTTGCGGCCACGTAGGACAGCGGCGTCAAGTCACCGCTGGCGCCCACCGAGCCTTCCTCCGGAATCAGCGGCAGTACGTCGAACTCCAGGAACGCGTGCAGGCGTTCCAGCAACTCCACGCGCACGCCCGACACGCCATGGCACAGCGACTGCAACCGCGCCGCCAGCACCGCGCGGGTGGCTTGCGCATCCAGCAACTTGCCCAGGCCGCAGCCGTGGAACGTGTAGAGGTGGCGGGGCAGCGCTTCGACGTGCTCCAGCGGCACCGCCACCACGCACGAGTCGCCGTAGCCGGTGGTCACGCCGTAGATCACGCCTTCCTTGTCCAGCAACGAATCCAGGAACTGCGCGCCCTTGGCGATGCGCTGGCGGTACTTGGCATCAGCTTGCAGTTGAGTCGGCGCCTGACGGTTGGCCAGGGCCAGCACGTCTTCGATGCGCAGGGGAATTTCGCCGAAGGTTACCGGCTCAAGATGCGTCGTCATCGGTCTTCCAGAAAGGGTAAAAGTTGAACCATTGTTGGGGCGCTTCCAGGCAGAACTGGCCCAGGCGCTCGGCGTAGCGGGCGGTCCATTGTGCGATCACCTGCTGGCGGTCGCTGCGTTTCCATTCGATCAACTGGGCGAACGGCTCGATGATCAGGCGATAACGGCCTTGATGCTTCAAGCACATCAGCAGGTTGACCGGGCATTTCAGCAAACCGGCCAACAGCCACGGGCCTTGGGGGAAGGCGGCGTCATGGCCGAGGAAATCCACGCGTACCGTGCGCCCGCCATGCAGCGGTACGCGGTCGCCGGCAATCGCCAGCCACTCGCCGTCGTCGAGGCGCTGGCTGAGCAGCATCATCACTGCCGGATCAAGTTCGCTGACCTGGATCAGGCGCAGATTGGTCGCCCCGGCTTCGCCCAGAATCCGGTTGAAACGTTCAGCGTGCTTGGTGTGCACCAGCACGTTCATGGTGACCTTTTCGCCAAGCTCGGCGAGGGCGCGGCACACCTCAAGATTGCCCAGGTGCGCGCCCACCAGCATCTGCCCGCGTTCGCTACGCAGTTGGCCGCGCAGTTGGGCCGGGTCGATGATTTCGATCTGCTCCAGGCGCAACTTGCCGTTCCATACGTCGAGCTTGTCCAGCAGGGCGTCGGCGAACGCCATGAACTGGCCGAAGACGCTTCTGTGGGTAGGGCGCAGGTCGTCGCGCCGGCTCCAGTCGGCCAGGCGCTGCTGGTATTGCCAGGCGCTTTGGCGGGCCGTGCGGCCGAACAGAAAGAAGTAGAAAACGATGCCGTAGAGCAGCGGGCTCAGCAGCCGGCGCCCGAGGACCTTGGCGGCGAAGGCGGTGAATTTCATCAGCCAGAAGCTGCCGCGCTCCTCGCGGTCGGCCCAGTGCTTGGTGTCCTGGCTCATGCCTGCCACCGGCGCCAGAGGATCATCGGCGCGCGCACCAACATGCCGAAGAACAGCCGGGTGTGCATGGAGGAAATCAGCGCATTGTCATGGAACAGGCGAAAGTGCGACAGGCCGTCGGCGGGGTAGTGCACCTTGGTCGGCAGCCAGCGCATCGGCTGGTTGCGCCAGGCCAGGCGCACCAGGATGTCGGAGTCGAAATCCATGCGTTTGCCGATGCTGGCCGAGTCCATCAAGGCCAGGGTCGGTGGCAGTGGGTACACGCGAAAGCCGCACATGGAGTCGCGGATCTGCAGCGACAAGGTGTTGATCCACACCCAAACGTGGGTCAGGTAGCGCGCGTAAAGGCGGCCCTTGGGCACGCTGTCGTCGTATTCCGGGTAGCCGCAGATCACCGCATTCGGGTGGGCGCGGGAGGCGTCGAGGAAGGTACCGACTTCCCGCAGGTCGTGCTGGCCGTCGGCGTCCACTTGCAGGGCGTGGGTGAAGCCCAGGCGTGCGGCTTCGCGAAAGCCGGCCATGACGGCGGCGCCTTTGCCCTGGTTGGCGGGCAGGGTCAGCAGGGACACGTTGTCGAGGGTTGCCAGTTGCGCCAGCACGGCGGCGCAGGCGGCGCTGCTGCCGTCGTCTACCAGCAGGCATGGCAGGCCGCTGGACAGCACGCTATGAACCACGGCGGGCACGGCGGCCTCGTGGTTGTAGACCGGGATCAAGGCGCAGGGGTTATGCATAACAGGTACCCCATTGGCAGAAGCGCTGTGCGTGGCGAGGGAGCTTGCTCCCGCTGGGCTGCGAAGCGGCCCCAACACAGGCGACACCGATTTGCCTGATAAACCACAGTGCCTGGGTTGGGAGCGCTGCGCACTCCAGCGGGAGCAAGCTCCCTCGCCACAAAAGCTTAATCACTGACCCTCCCCAGCACGATCCGCCCACTGGAGCAGGCGGCCGCCTCATTGCGGTAGGCGAAGTACAACTTGCCGCGCTCCTGGTCGAACCGCAGGTGCAGTTCGATCCGGTCATCCGGGCGTACCAGTTGCTGGAACTTGAGCACTTCCATCCCGGCGAACGGCCCCGGCAGCTTGAGCAGTTGCTGGCCCAGGCTCAGCGCCCAATCCACTTGCACCACGCCCGGTAGCACCGGGGTTTGCGGGAAGTGGCCGCTGAAGTAGGCGAGGTCCGGCGGGATCGCCAGTTGCAGGGTCCATTCACCGTTGGCTTCGACTTGTTCCAGTACTTCCGGGGCTTTCGGGCGCGGTGCCAGCAGCAGGGCTTCGACGTCGGCCTGGGGCAGCTTGCCTTGGGTGTTCAGCGGCAATTGGCGCAACAGGCGCCAGCGGCGGGGCAGCGCCAGGGCTTCGCAGTGTTGGCTCAAGTGCTGGCGCAGGGTTTGGGTGACGGTGCGCCGGCCCTGGTTACGCAGGGCATGCAAGCCGCCTGCGCTGAGCACCACGAGGGCGCCGAGGGAGGCGCGGTTTTCCTGCACCACGCCCAGGCGCGTTTCAGCGACCCAGGCATGGTCCATCAGCGCCTGTTCCAGCATCGGCAGGGAGATGCGTTTTTCTTCCAGCTTGACGATGCGGTCCAGGCGGCCGAGCAATTCGAAGCGGCCGTCGGCGTGGATGGTGGCGGCGTCGGCGGTCTGTTCGACATGGCCGGCGGGCAAGTATGGCGAGGCGATGCGCAAGGCGCCGTCGGCGTCCTGGCTCAGCTGCACGTCGGCAAACGGCTGCCACGGTTGTTCGCCCTGGCGCCAGGCGATACCGCCGGTTTCCGAGCTGCCGAGGATTTCCGTCGGCCATTGCTGCAAACGCTGATGCAGGCTGCCGGCGGCTTCAAGGGGCAAGGCGCCGCCGGAGGAAAACACCCGTTTGACCGGTGTAAGCGCTGGCCAGTCGAGGTTGTCACCCATGCGCTTGAGGAGCGCCGGGCTGGCGACCCAGGCAAATTGCGCATGCTCGCGGCTGGCGCGCTGCAAGTCCTCGGGAAATGCCAACTGTTGGCGCACAAAGGTGCGCCCGGCACACAACGGCCACAGCACCCGGAACAGCAAGCCATAGATATGCTGGGTGGCGACGCTGCCGATGATGCAGGCCTCGCCGAGGTCGGCGCCCCACAAGGTTTCCAGCGCCTGGACTTCATTGGCCATCTGCCGCAGGGTTTTGTCGATGCGCTTGGGCTCGCCGCTGGAGCCGGAGGTGCACAGGCTCAGGCAGCAGGCGTCCAGGTCCAGGGCCGCGGCGCTTAATGGCGCTTGATACAGCGCATCCAGGTCGCCAGCTTTGGTCAGCCAGGCATCGACGACATCATCCCAGCGTTGGCGCGTTTGTGGTTGCAGGTCAGCGGGCAACAACACACTGACGCCTGCGCGCCACGCACCCAGCAGCGCGATCGCCAGCAAGCCGGCATCTTCCAGGTACACCGCCAGGCGCTGGATGCCCCGGGCTTGCAACCCGCCGGCCAGGCTCAGGGACTTCTCCCACAGGTGTGGGTGATCCAGGGCAGGTTCGGTGGTCACCAAACGCTGCTCCACAGGCTCAAGCAGCAAGTGCTCAAGATTCAACCAATTCATACGCGGCCTCGAACCCTTTGTCGTACCAGCCATTCCACGGCAAACAACAGCCCCATCAGCCCGTAGGCGATCATGCCGTTGTACAACGTCCACCAGCTCAGCGGCGCCCACAGGGTGAGCGCGGCGGCGAGCAGGCCGTTACACAGGAAAAATACACTCCACACCACGGTGACCTGGCGGGTATACACAATCGCTTCTTCGGGCAGTTGCGGCTCGCTCATGCGCGCCAGGCGCTCGACCATCGGCGGCCCGTATTTCAGGCTCAGGCCGAACAGTGCCAGCATGAAGGCGCTGACCAGGCTCGGGTACCAGCGCAGCATCTGCGGGTTGTCGAACCAGGCGAGCAGCAGGCAAAAGACAATGATCGCCGCCGCCATCCAGCGGCTGCCCGGGCGCCTGGCGCCGGTCAGGGCGCGCAACAGCCACAGGCTGCCCAGCAGCAGGCCAAATTGCCACGGGGCAAAATGCTCAGTGCCGTAATACACCGCAAAAGGGTACAGCAGCCCCGCCAGCAACAGGCCAAGGCCGATCAGCCGGCTCATGCGGCCGGTTGAACCAGACGGTAGACCGCCTCGACCACGTCATTCACGGTACGCACGGCCTTGAACTCTTCGGCGGCGATTTTCTTGCCGGTCTGGCGCTTGATGTGGTCGATCAGGTCCACTGCATCAATGCTGTCGATTTCCAGGTCCTGGTACAGGTTGGCGTCGAGCGTGACGCGTTCCGGTTCCAGTTCAAACAGTTCCACCAGGGCGTCGCGCAAGGTGTTGAAAATATCGTCACGAGTTTGCATGGTACGGTCTCAAGCTGCCTGTCGGGCCGTGACGAACGCCGCGAGGCTGGCCACGTTGGTGAAGTGATTGCGGGTGTCCTTGGCGTCGGCATCGATCTTGATGCCGTACTTTTTCTGGATCGCCAGGCCCAATTCCAGGGCGTCGACTGAATCCAGGCCAAGGCCTTCGCCGAACAGGGTTTGCTCGTTGCCGATGTCGCTCTCGCTGATGTCTTCCAGGCCCAGGGCCTCGATGATCAGCGTTTTTATGTCGTGCTCAAGGCGGTGTTGGTCGCTCATCTTCGGCGAGCTCCTTAATAAAATACTGGTGCAGGTAATCGTTGAGCTTGCGTGATGCCTGGGGCGCGGGCCCTTGTGCGGCAAACGCCTGTGGTTCTATATCGGCACCCACGCGCAAACTGAAGTGAAAGCGGCGATTCGGGATGCGATACCAGGGTTCGGCCTTGGTCAGGGTGGTGGGGCTGACCTTGATCACTACCGGGGTGATGATGCTCGCACCGCGCAGGGCAATGGCGGCGGCGCCGCGATGAAAGGTCGGCGCCTGGCCCGGTGAGGTGCGGGTGCCTTCCGGGAAAATGATCAGGGTCTGGCCGTCCCGTAGGGCATCGGCGGCGGCGTCGAGCATGTCGGCGCTGCCGTCGTTGCTGATGTAGCCGGCGTCGCGCACCGGGCCCCGGGTGAAGGGGTTCTGCCACAGGCTCTGCTTGACCACGCAGTTGGTCTGGCGCATCTGGGCGATCAGGAACACCACATCCACCAGCGATGGGTGGTTGGCGATGATCATCTGGCCCGGGCGGCCGAGCTTTTCCGCGCCTTCGACGCTGTAGGTCAGGATGCCCAGGCGCATCATCATGCGGATAAACAACCAGAACAGGCAGCTGATGGTGTGGCGGGCGCGTCGCTGATGCTGTTTGGCATCACCCGGCAGGCAACTGAGCAGCGGAAACACCAGGACACGCAGGCACAGGCCGCCGAGGCCAAACAGGGCGAAGGCGGTGGCAGTGGCGAACAGGCGCCAGTAGTAGGCCTTCCGAGGCTTTTCGGTCAGGACTTGCGTTGCCAGTTCCATACTCGGTTCTTCCAGGCATGTTGGCAGGCGCCCTCTTCGTTCAGCAGGGTGCGCAGCAGGTTCAGGGCGTGGGGCCACTGGGCTTTGGTGGTGGGTTGGACAGCGGCTGTATTCAGTTCCAGCTGCCACTCGTCGCCCGGTGTCAGCAGCAGGCCGAGGGCGTAGGGGAAGGGCACGTCCTCGATCCAGCGCGCATAGGCTTCGGGGGGCTGTTCCTCGGTAATGATCAGCAATACAGCCGGTGCGCCTTCATTGAGCAGGGCAGCGGCTTCGAGCATGCCGTGCTCCAGGCCATCGCCGGCGGCGGCGAGGGCGGTCATTTCACTGGTTTCATTGCGCAGGATCGACCACAGGCCAATCACCGCGTTATGCACCGACAGGCTGAACTGGGTCGGCGACAGGGGCTCGTCGTTGGCCAGGTCGCTGAGAATATCGAGGGTGCGTGGGGTTTCGCCGTGACGGGAAACAAACACCAATGGCAGCTGTTGCAAGCCTTCGGCCAGGGGCCAGCCCACACTGAAGGCCATGCGCGCCAGGCGGCTCAGGCGCCGGCGCTGCATGGCCGGCAGGAAGGACACGTCGGGTGCCGCGTCGCTGCGGGCGAGCAACATCGGCTGCCGGCACCAGGTACGCCAGTCGTCCGCGCTTTCGAGCCCGGGAGCCCAGGCGCGCCATTGGGCGATGTTGAAATTGATCACTGAGAAGTTATCCCGCCCCTGCGGGCTTCCTTGTGCGGCCATTGGCCCCGAATACCGGGACAGGGTGCAATCGCCGAATGGCGCGCATTATCCCGGTGCTGCGGGGTTCTAGCAAACTTTGGTAAAGAATTGTTCACGGATGATTACAAATTCGCTGGAAAGAATTACCGATTGTCCATCATGCAGGTAGGGCAGCAGGTGTCAGGCAATTCCTGCTTTGTCGGACAGACGGGAAATTGTTATGCGAGATAGAGCCTCTGATGCTGTAGTACAGGAACAAACGAGGTAGCTAACGGGCGCTTTTGCCCTCTACACTCGGGTCATTCATTGATACACGGAGGTTTTTCCATGCGGCGCGTGGTGTTCAACCAAAAAGGCGGTGTTGGCAAGTCCAGCATTGCCTGCAACCTGGCGGCGGTCAGCGCCAGCGAAGGCTATCGAACCCTGTTGGTGGACCTCGATGCCCAGGCTAACTCTACCCAGTACCTCACCGGGCTGACCGGCGACGATATCCCCATGGGAATCGCCGACTTCTTCAAGCAAACCCTGTCTTCCGGGCCGTTTTCGAAGAAGAACCAGGTGGATATCTACGAAACCCCGTTCGACAACCTGCACGTCATCACCGCCACCGCGGAACTGGCAGACCTGCAGCCCAAGCTCGAGGCCAAGCACAAGATCAACAAGCTGCGAAAGCTGCTGGATGAATTGAGCGAGGACTACGACCGGATCTACCTGGATACGCCGCCGGCGCTGAACTTCTATGCCGTTTCAGCGCTGATTGCCGCTGATCGCGTGCTGATCCCCTTCGATTGCGACAGCTTCTCCCGCCAGGCGCTGTATGGCCTGCTGGCAGAGATTGAAGAATTGAAGGAAGACCACAACGAAGGGCTGGAAGTGGAAGGCATCGTGGTCAACCAGTTCCAGGCCCGGGCGAGCCTGCCGCAGCAGATGCTGGATGAATTGATTGCCGAAGGGTTGCCGGTACTGCCGGTGTACCTCACCAGCTCGGTGCGCATGCGTGAATCGCACCAGGCGAACATGCCGCTGATCCACCTGGACCCACGGCACAAGCTGACACAGCAGTTTGTGGAGTTGCATAACTTGCTGGAAAACGCGTGATTTAGCAGGCAACACAAAACAATGTGGAAGCCTGCTTGTGTGGGAGCCGGGCTTGCCCGCGATGCAGTCAACTCGGTTTGTCAGTTACACCGAGGTGATGCTATCGCAGGCAAGCCAGCTCCCACATTGGTCTCTGTTCCTACAGGGAAATCGTCGTCTTGCGCCGTTGCCTACAGTTACGCCAGAATCCGCCGGCTTGTGCGTCTGGATGGGCGTCTCTAAGGTTGCTCGGTCGCTGAATTCTCAGTGATCGGGTTTAGTAGCCCGAGTGTTTGTCGTTAAGTGCATAAGCTTCATCTTTCAGGCGCTGAGTCTGTGCTTGATGGTAGCTGTGCGTAGGGCGTCTTCGGGCGCGCCGGCTTCGACATTTCCCGGTCTACTAACCTGCGTACAGCTGCCACCCTAATTCGTTTAGTAGCGATCAGATGGCGGCTCCAATCAGGAATGTCGACCATGTTTAAAGCTACTCCAAATCCCCCGTCGTACCTTTTTACAGTCAGCCCCGGCCAAGCCACCGAAACCCTGATCCTCAATACCTACGAAACCTTCTCCTCAGTCACCACCCTCTTGCTCGACCTTTCCGACGACCTCACCGGCAAGCAGCGCGATGTCGCGTTGGCCATTCATCAATTGAGCGAATTGGGCGTATTGCTGATGGGGCAAGTGATGGACCGGGGTGTCCCGTTACCTCAAACACCCTGACTGCGCAGCCAGCTCATCAATTGCGGTAACGGAAACGCACCGCTCTGACGCGCCACTTCCCGGCCATTCTTGAACAGGATCAGGCTGGGAATCGAGCGAATCCCCAACTGAGCGGATAACTGCTGATTGGCCTCGCTATCGAGCTTGGCCAATCGACACTTCCCGGCCAACTGCCCGGCGGCCTGCTCAAACACCGGCGCAAACGACTTGCACGGCCCACACCATTCGGCCCAAACATCCACCAGCAACGGCAGGTCGCCCTTGATCTGGCTGGCGTAATCGCCCTGTTTCAGCTCAAAGGGTTTGCTCAGCAGCACCGGTTGCTTGCAGCGCCCGCATTTAGGCGCATCGCCCAGGCGTTCATTGGGGATGCGGTTAAGACCGTTGCAGTGGGGGCAGGGAATTACTAGAGAGTCGGACATGCTGGGCTCCGTGAAAGTGGCCAATGGGTTCTATTTGGAGCCGGGAAGGGTGTTTATCAAGGTTCGACGCCAGTGACGTACGCGTTCACATTTTTGGTGGTGACTTCTATCGCGGCGTATCTAGGCTGTTGAAGGGTGCTTGGAATTGCGCCACTGGTCCGCCAAGGAATATCGCAGATTGCGATATTTTTTCGGCAAGACTAACCTTCATAGCAAGATGCGATAAGGATGTTGCATGCGAGTGATCAGCGAAAAAAGGATATGGGAAGCGAAAGAAAGATGGCCGCATTCAGCCACGGCACTGGATGAGTGGTATCGCAGAATGAAACGCAACAGTCCCGCCGACTTTGCGTCGATGAAAGGAATGTTCCCTGCAACAGACAAAGTCGGGCAGTTCCATGTGTTTGACATCGGGGGCAATAAGCTGAGGTTGATTGCCTTCGTGCATTACCAAGTACAACGAATTTATATCAAGTACCTGTTCGATCACCGTGAATATGAGCAAGGTAAATGGAAGGAGAAAATCAGATGAGCGCACTCATCAGGCAGGCTGCCGAACACTGGCAATTTGTTTCGCCATTGCTGCGCAAGCCAAGAAACGAGGCGGACTACGATACCTTGGTCAGCGCCCTCGACGAATTGCTGGACCTGATAGGCGAAGATGAATCCAGCCCGCTCATGAGCCTGGTGGATATCCTCAGTGACTGGATCGAGGCCTACGATCTCGAGCACCGGCCGATGCCCGTTGCCAGTGGCGTTGAAGTGCTACGTTCAATGATGCGAGAGCATGGCTTGACCCAAAGTGATCTCCCGGGCGTTGGTGCGCAGTCGGTTGTCTCTGAAGTACTTAGTGGCAAACGCCAACTCAACCTGCGGCAGATTCGTTGGCTGGCGGAGCGCTTTGGGGTTTCAGTGGAAACCTTTATCTAGGTCGCGCTATGAAGAACAACTAATCTCCAAATGCTTCCCCCAATCCGGCGGCCGCTGGGCGTATCGTTCCATCCCCGGCTGCTCTTCAAACGGTTTGGTCAGCACTTCATGCAGCCGGCGCACTTCGCTGTAATCCCCAAGCTCTGCCGCCTGGATGGCGTTCTGCGCCAGGTAATTGCGCAGGATATAAAGCGGATTCACCCCATGCATCCGCTCACGTCGCTGTTCTTCTGTGCCGCTGGCGTCGCGCTCCGCACGCGCCTTGTACAGATCCGCCCACTCATCAAACCCCTTGAGGTCGACAAAGTCGTCGCGCAACCGCGCCACGGCCAATGCGGCGGATTCATCCCCCAGCCGGCGGAAGAACAGGGTGTAATCGACGCTGCTGTTCTGCATCAGTTGCAGCAGGCGCTCCACCAGTTTCTGATCGTCATCTTCGGCGGTGGTGAGGCCCAGTCGGCGGCGCATCAGGTCCAGGTAATGGGCCTGGAACAACGGCAGATACAGCCCCAGCGTTTCCCGCAGCGCCTCGACGCTGATAAACGGCGTCAACGCCTGGGCCAGTGCGCTCAGGTTCCACTGCCCGATCGGCACCTGGTTGCTGAAGGAATAACGCCCTTCATGGTCGGAGTGGTTGCAGACGAACTGCGCGTCGAAATCGTCCAAAAATGCAAACGGCCCGAAGTCGAAGGTGATGCCGAGGATCGACATGTTGTCGGTGTTCATCACTCCATGGCAGAACCCATAGGCCTGCCACTTGGCGATCAACTCGGCATTACGCTCGACGATTTCGCGGAACATCGCCAGGTACGGCTCGGGCTGTTCCATGCATTCCGGGAAGTGCAGGGACAGCACGTGCTCCGCCAATTGCTTCTGCAATTCAGGCTTCTTGGTGTAGTAGAAATATTCGAAATGCCCAAAGCGCACGTGGCTGTGGGCCAGGCGCAGCACCATGGCGGCGCGCTCCTGTTTCTCGCGCCACACCGGCGTGGTGGAACCGATCACACACAGCGCACGACTGCTGGGAATGCCCAGCGCATGCAGTGCTTCCGACGCCAGAAACTCCCGGATCGACGAGCGCAACACCGCACGACCATCGCCCATGCGCGAGTACGGGGTTTGCCCGGCACCCTTGAGGTGCAGGTCCCAATGCTCGCCGGCCTGGTTGTACACCTCGCCCAGCAACAATCCGCGGCCATCCCCCAGTTGCGGGTTGTACGAGCCAAACTGATGCCCGGAATAGATCATCGCCCGCGGCTCGGCCTCGGCCCACAGCTTGTGCCCGCCGAACAGCTCGGCAAACACCGGCGTTTCGGCCACGCCAGGGTCGAGATCCAGCAGCGCCATGGCTGCCTCGCTCGCCACCACTAAACGCGGTTCGTCGATGGGCTCGGGCAGCACATGGGTTGAGAAACCGTCGCCCAGGCGGGCGAAGCGGTTGTCGAAGGTCAGTTCGTCGAGGGCTTTCAACGGCCATCTCCTGAGCAGAATGTCCGACCATTCTGCTGGGGATAGCGCGTTTAGTCGAGTTTGGCGGGCGGCGGCTCGGGCAGGTCCTGGTCCTGGGCGGGCGGCAAGATGGTCCGGTTTTCTTCTTCCACCGGCACCAGCTTGTATTCCTGGCCATGCAGGTTCTTCAGGTAAACCTCCATCTGCCGGAACGAGATGTTGATGTGGTGGTTCTTGAACTCGCGGTTGATGAAGCGGTTGACCTCATCGATCACCGGGTTGCGGTCGCCCAGGTCCCGTACATGCATGCGCAGTTCGTGATCGAGGGTGCTTTCACCGAAGTTGAGGAAGTACACGTGGGGCGCCGGGTCCTTCAGCACGCGTGGGTTTTCGGCGGCGGCCTTGAGCAGCAATTCCTTCACCAGGTCCAGGTCCGAGCCGTAGTCCACGCCCAGTTTCAGGGTGACCCGGGTGATGGTGTCGGTCAGCGACCAGTTGATCAGTTGCCCGGTGATGAACGTCTTGTTCGGGACAATGATGTCCTTGCGGTCGAAGTCGGTGATGGTGGTGGCACGGATGCGGATCTTGCTCACCGTGCCCGACAGGTTGCCGATGGTGATGGTGTCGCCGATCCGTACCGGGCGCTCGAACAGGATCATGATGCCGGAGATGAAGTTGGCGAAGATTTCCTGCATCCCGAAACCCAACCCCACCGACAGCGCGGCCACCAGCCATTGCAACTTGTCCCAGCTCACGCCGAGGGTCGACAGGGTGGAGACAAACCCGACGCCGGCAATCACATAGGACAGCAAGGTGGTGGTGGCGTAGGCGCTGCCCTGGGCCAGGTCGAGCTTGGACAGCACCAACACTTCCAGCAGGCCGGGCAGGTTGCGCGCCAGGGCGAAGGTGATGCCGATGATGATCAGGGCGCCGAGCAAGTCGCCGATGCTGATGGGCACCATGCTGATATTGGCGCCGGTGCCGCTGGTGTATTCGTAGAGGGTGACGTTGTCCAGGTAGGAAAACACCGAGATCAAGTCGGACCACACCCAGTACAACGCAGCGATAAAGCCGCCCAGCAGCGCCAGGCGAATCAGTCGCATCGACTGTTCGTTGACCTGTTCGATGTCCAGGGTCGGCTCTTCGATCACTGCTTCACCATCACCGGCTTCCTTGGCGGCCTGGCGTTTGGCCAGGGCCCGCGCATAGGCCAGGCGCCGTGCCGCTACGCCCAGGCCACGTACGAAGGTGGCTTCGATCACCAGCCAGAACATCAGCAGGTACAAGGTGTTGATCAGCCGGTCGCTGAGCTTGAGGGCGGTGTAGTAGTAGCCAAAGCATACGGCGATAAACAGCGCCACCGGCAGTGCCGTAAACACCAGGCCCACGGCCTTGCGAAACAGCGAGGCTTTTTCATGAGTCGGGCTGTTGAGCAGCAGGCGCCCGAGCAGCCACGCCATCAGTGCGTAGCAGGTCAGTACCACGCCGATGCCCAGCACATCGTCGGCCAGCGCTGCCGGCTGATGCTCGGCGATGGCCACCACGGCCACCAACGCCAGTACCACGAGCCCGAGCTTGCGTACCCAGCCCTGGAGGAATTCGACCTGGGGTTTCTCCCAGCGGAAGTGCAACTCGGCGACGCCGCCGGGCGCGAGGATCCGATACGCGGTGTAGAACACCAGCCACGCCTGGGCGATCTGCAGCAGGGCGGCGCCGAGGTTGGCGTTTTGCCCGCGGGCGTCGATCTGCAGCGCATAGCCGCAGAGTGCCAGGCCCAGGGCCACCGGCATCGCCAGCGCGATATTCACCAGGATCGCCACCGGCGTGTGCCACTGGCTGTCGCGTTTGAAGTGGCCGATGTCCATATGGATTTTTTTCAGCCGGGCATACAGGTAGCTGCGACGCCACAGCAGCGCGCCGATCAACAACAGCAGGGGCAGGAACAGCAGCGGGCGCTGGGTCAGGCCGTCATACAGCTCGCTGACGCTGGAGGCCCACGGCAGGGTATTGACCTGTTTGCTCAGGTGCGCCGGTACGGTTTCCAGCCATTCGGTATCCAGCGGCTTGTTGCTGGGAATCCAGAACATCTGTTCGTCGAGGGTCGCCCGCAAGGTGGTGGCGGTGCTCAGCAGTTGTTTCTGGTTCAGTTGCAGGGTGATGGATTCGTTGAGCAGTGCGCTCAGTTCCCGGCTCAAGCGCTCCAGCAGGTCGCTGCGGGTGATCGCCAGTTCCAGCAGGGTGCGCCGCAGTTGTGGCGTCACCTGGTCGGCCGGCTGGTTGGCCAGCAAGCTGTCGACGTAGGTGCTCGGGGTGCTGATCAGTTCGCGCTGTTGATTGACCTCGAACTGGTACAGGCGAATGTTGGCGATGTCATCCGCCAGGTCGCGGTCCACGGTCAGGCGCGGCAAGGCCTGCTTTTGTTTGTAGAGGATCTTGGACAGCAACAGGCTGCCCTTGAGCACGTTGATCTGCTCGTCCAGCGCCGAGTCGCTTTGGGTCACGCTGTCCAGTTGCTGCTTGGTTTGCAGGTTTTTCTGGGTCAGCTCGTTGAGCCGGTCAGTGCTTTTGAGCAGGTAGTCGGACAGTTTCAGGTTGGCCGCGCTTTCCGTGGCGAGCAGGCTGCTGCCCCCGGCCTTCTGGGCTTCGATGGACTGCTGGGTCACGGTTTCCTGGGACTGGGCCAGGCGTTTCTGGTTGATCAGGGTTTGCAGGTCCTGGATTTCCTGCTCCAGGCGCGCGGTCTTTTCCAGCACCAGGTCGTGCTGGCTGTTGCCCAGGTCTTGCAGTTGGCTGTTGCCGGCCAGTTCCTGGCGGCGCAGGGGAATCAGGGCGTTGAGTGCGGCCAACTCGGCATTCAGCTGGTTGCGCTGGTCGCCGCTGAGGGTCTTGCCGTTGTCCTTGCCTGCCTTGAGGGTCGCGTTGATCTGCTGGATACGTGTCTGGCTGCTGCTGATTTCGGTCTGGGCGCGCTCGGGTCGGGTCTGGGCCGCGATGGTCAGGCTGTTGGCGTCGGCCAGTTCCTTTTGCAGGTCGCCTTGCTGGGTGGTGCGCTGCACCAGCAGTTGTTCAAGCTGTGGCACGGGCAAGGTGGCGTAGCGCTGGGCGACGGGAATGACCTTGGTGGCCTTGAGGCGGGTCAGTTCGCGCTGGTTGTCGACGGTCTGGCGCGGCGCGTCTTCGAGCTGGCGCTTGAGGTCCACCAGGCGCTGCTGGTAGTCCTGCTGGTTGCCCAGGAAGGTGAGCGTTTGCTGCAGGATGCTTTGCAGCGCCTTCATGTCGGCGTCGGGCAGCTTGCGGTCCGGCAGCTTGTCCAGGGTTTGCTGGACGGAATCGATGCTGGGCGGGTCGGCCGCGTGTACGGTGCCGACGCAGAGAGTCAGGCCCAGCAGGGCAGTGGCGAGAAAAGTGCGCAGGGTTGTCATAGAGACCGGTCGAGCAAGGTGAAAAATAGGGGGCGTCCCGACATCGACTGGCGCGCCGTCGCCCCGCAGTTTAGAGGAAGAGTCCGGGGCCCGGGCGACTTCCTTCGGGGAATCTGACGCCGACTTTGCCGATCTTGTTCCCGTCCATGACCGCGACGGTCCAAATGGTGTTGTTCCATTCCACCTGGTCGCCGACCACGGGTGCCCCGCCGACTTTCTGGGTGATGAAACGACTCAGTGGCATGTCCGGGTCGATGCCCTCGAGCTTGAGCCCGTACAGGGCCGAAACCGCGCCCAGCTGGGCGTCGCCTTCCAGGACGAAGTCACCGAAGAAGCGCAGGTCGAGGCCCCGTTGTGGTGCCTGGCTGAACAGTTTGCCGAGGGCCGGCAAGTTGTGTTCATGGCCGATTACGCACAGCAGATCGTCGACTTCGAGCACCGTACTACCCGACGGATGGAGCAGTTGCTGGCCACGAAACAGCGCGGCGATCCGCGTGCCTTCGGGCATTTTCAGCTCCCGCAGGGCGGCGCCGATGCACCATTTTTCGGCGCCCAGGCGGTAGACGAACAGCTCCCACTCGCTGGTGACGTGCACTTCCAGGGCCGCCCGGGAAATCGGCGCCGGCTCTGGCGGTACCGTCACTTTCAACAGTTTGGCGACCCACGGCAGGCTCGTACCCTGCACCAGCAACGACACCAGCACGATAAAGAACGCCAGGTTGAAGTACAGCTGCGCGTGGGGCAGGCCGGCCATCAGCGGGAACACCGCCAGAATGATCGGTACCGCACCGCGCAGGCCGACCCAGGCGATAAAGGCTTTCTCTCGGCCATGGAAGGCCTTGAACGGCAACAGGCCGACGATCACCGACAGCGGCCGTGCGAAGAGAATCATCCACAGCGCCAGGCCCAGGGCCGGCAGCGCGATGGGCAGCAAATCATGGGGCGTGACCAGCAGGCCCAGCACCAGAAACATGCCGATCTGTGCCAGCCAGGCCATGCCGTCGAGCATATGCAAAATGCCGTGCCGGCTGCGCACCGGGCGGTTGCCGATCACCAGGCCGCACAGGTAAACGGCGAGGAAACCGCTGCCGTGCAAGGCGTTGGTCAGGGCGAACACCACCAGGCCGCCGGAAATCACCAGGATCGGGTACAGGCCGTTGGCCAGGTTGATCCGGTTGACCATCTGCAGCATCAACCAGCCGCCGCCCAGGCCGATGATGCCGCCGATGCCAAACTCACGGATCAAGTGGCCCAGCAGGCTCCAGTGCAGGCCGGTCTGGCCGCTGGCAAGCATGTCGATCAGGGTGACGGTGAGGAACACCGCCATCGGGTCGTTGCTGCCGGATTCGATTTCCAGGCTGGCGGTGACCCGTTCGTTCAGGCCTTTGCCGCCCAGCAGCGAGAACACCGCTGCGGCGTCCGTGGAGCCGACGATGGCGCCGATCAGCAGGCCTTGAATGATGTTGAGGTTGAACAGCCAGGCGGCTGCCATGCCGGTGAGGCCGGTGGTGATCAGCACCCCGACCGTCGCCAGGGACAACGCAGGCCAGAGGGCTACACGGAAACTGGCTACCCGCGTTCGCAGTCCGCCGTCGAGCAGGATCACGGCCAGGGCGAGGTTGCCCACGAGGTAGGCAGTCGGGTAGTTATCGAAGATGATGCCGCCGCCGTCGACGCCGGCGATCATGCCCACGGCCAGGATGATCACCAGGATCGGAATCCCCAGGCGGGACGAAAGAGAACTCACCAGAATGCTCGCACCTACCAGCAACGCGCCGATCAAGAACAGGCTGTTGATGGTCGTCGCATTCAAAGGCAGTACTCCATGAGCAGGAAAGACGAGGCGCAAACTGACCATGCAGTCTGCGTGCCAGCGATTCTAACCTGTTGAATTGCTGTGCTGTCAAAAAGGTTTTGAATGGCTGGCGCATATTCAATGTGGGAGCGGGCTTGCTCGCGAAAGCGGTGTGTCAGTCGCGTTATGCGTAGCTGATCCACCGCATTCGCGAGCAAGCCCGCTCCCACTTTTTTAGCCCTGCGGTATCCGTTAAAGCCTGAACCGCCCCACCATCCCGTTCAAATCCACCGCCAACCGCGACAGCTCACTGCTCGCCGCACTGGTCTGGCTGGCGCCGGTCGCCGACTGCACCGACAAGTCACGAATATTCACCAGGTTACGATCCACTTCCCGCGCCACCTGCGCCTGCTCTTCGGCGGCACTGGCGATCACCAGGTTGCGCTCGTTGATTTCAACGATGGCAGTGTTGATGGTGTCCAGCGACATCCCCGCACCCTTGGCGATGTTCAACGTCGATTCCGCCCGCTCGGTGCTGTTGCGCATCGAATCCACTGCATGCTCGGTACCGGCCTGAATGCTGCCGATCATCCGCTCGATTTCGCTGGTGGACTGTTGGGTGCGATGGGCCAGGGCCCGCACCTCATCCGCCACCACCGCAAAACCACGCCCGGCTTCACCGGCACGCGCCGCTTCAATCGCGGCGTTCAGGGCCAGCAGGTTGGTCTGGTCAGCCAAGCCACGAATCACGTCCAGCACCTTGCCGATGTCCCGGGATTCTTCCGCCAGGTTGCCGATCAGGGTCGCAGTGGCTTGTACGTCACTGCTCATGCGCTCGATGGCTCCGACGGTTTCCTGCACCAGGTCACGGCCATCGCCGGCCGAGGAGGTCGCGTTTTTCGAAGCTTCGGAGGTGCTGACCGCGTTGCGGGCCACTTCTTCAACCGCGCTGGTCATCTCGTTCACCGCCGTGGCGGCCTGTTCGATTTCGTTGTTTTGCTGGGTCAGGCCACGGGCGCTTTCGTCGGTCACGGCATTCAGCTCTTCCGCGGCGGAGGCCAATTGGGTGGCCGAGCCGGAAATGCGCTGCAAGGTGTCCTTCAATTTGTCCTGCATCTTGGCCATTGCCAACAGTAGTCGGCCGGCTTCGTCGTTGCCTTCCACCTTGATCGGGCGCGTCAGGTTGCCTTCGGCGATTTCCTCGGCGGCATCCAGGGCCTGGGCGATCGGCTGGGTAATGCTGCGGGTCAGCAGCCAGGCGAACAGCATGGTCAGCGCCGTGGCGAGGATCAGCAGGATCACCACCAGCTCAAACGCCATGTCGTACTGGTCGGCAGCTTGCTGGTTGGTGGCCAGCGCCATCTTGTTGTTGATGTCCAGCAGGCGGTTCAGTACGGCGTTCACCTGATCCGAGTTGTTCAGCAGCTCGGTATTCAGCAGCGTGCGCAGCTCTTCCACCTGATTGGCCCGTGACAGGCTCTTCATGCGCTCTTCAATCTGATGGTACTGGGCCAGCAGACGCACGTATTCATCGTAGGCAGCACGTTCTTCGCTGCTGTCGATCAACTTCTCGTAGACCGCCTGGGCCGTACGAATCTGCTGATTGCGCACGTCAAAAGACTCAAGGGTCTTTTGCTGGACGTCAGGCTCGCGGTTGGTCAGCAGGCGATACGACAGCACCCGCAGGCGCAGGGTCAGTTGAGTGAACTCGTCCAGGGCGCGAATGCTCGGCACGCTGCTAAGGGTGATGTCTTCCGTCGCCGCACGGATCTTGCTCATCTGGTTCAGGGCGAACACACCGAGAAACAACATCAGCGCGCCAATCAACGCGAAGCCGAGAAAGGCCCGCGGCGCGATATTCATATTACGAAGAGACATGTTGTGATCCTGGGGAGAAGCGCGATCCATGCGGGGTTTGAGCGGGGTGTCCATGACCTATCGGTCATACGACTAAAGTCTTGAGGGGGTGCGCGCTTTTGTCGCAGATCGGGGCGGGCCGACGGGATTCAGGAACCAGATGCCATAAATGCAGTCACTAAGGCTCGAAAGCGTGGCCTGCCCTGTAAAATCAAGGCCCCGCGCCAGGGATAACCCTGGCATCCGAGGTGAATTTTCTTTATCGTCACCGCCCTTTGAAAAAGCCCGAGAAATCAAAATGTTAGAAGCATCCCTCAGCCAATTGGAACAACTGGTCAGCGACCTGGTACAGCAGAACCAGGATCTACTGGGCACCAACGAATCCCTCAAGGCCGAACTGGCTCGCGCCAAGGATGAAAACGACAGCTTGCAGCTGAACCTGATGGAACAGGAAGAAAAGCAGGGCGCCACCGCTGCCCGTATCCAGGCGTTGGTTGAGCGTGTGAGCGCAGGTCCTGTCGGCGCATGAATGAAGGGATAAAGGTCGTTTCGATTCTCGGTGAGGATTACTCGATCAAGGCACCGGAAGGGGAAGACAACACCCTGATGAGCGCCGTGACGATGCTCAAGGCATCCCTGGCCACCACCAAGAAAAAGTACCCGACGCTGATCGGTGACAAGCTATTGGTGCTGGCGGCGCTGAACCTGTGCGCCGAGCAGATCGAAATGCAAAAGCACCACCAGCAGGAACTCGACCGTTACCAAGAGCAAGTCAGCGCCACGGTCGAGGTGATTTCCAAGGCAATCGGAACGCCTTAGAACCACTCATCCTGCATCCCCAGGCACGTGTCATCGCGTGCCTCGAGAATCGCCAGTTCATGATGGCAGCCCGGTATTTCCCACGTCAGGAAGTACCGGGCGGCCTGGAGCTTGCCCTTATAGAAGGCGACATCGGCAGCATTGCCCTTGGCCAGCCCTTCCTCGGCGCGAATCGCCTGTTCCAGCCAGCGCCAGCCAATCACCGTATGCCCGAACACTTTCAGGTACAGCGCCGAATTCGCCAGGCTGCTGTTGACCTTGCCTTGGGCGAGATCCGTCAACAGGCCGAGGGTGACCTCTTGCAGGCGTGCCACCAGTTGTTCCAGCGGTTCCCGCAAGGCATTCAGCGACGGATACTCCTGTGCCCGTGCGCCGGTCTCGGCGATCAGGCGGATCAGTTGCTTCAAGCCCGCACCGCCGTTCTGCGCCAGTTTGCGCCCGAGCAAGTCCAGCGACTGAATGCCGTGGGTGCCTTCATGGATTGGGTTCAGACGGTTGTCGCGGTAGTACTGCTCCACCGGGTATTCGCGGGTGTAGCCGTGGCCGCCGAGGATCTGGATCGCCAGTTCGTTGGCTTTAAGGCAAAACTCCGACGGCCAGGATTTGACGATCGGCGTCAGCAGGTCCAGCAGTTCGTGGGCCTGTTTGCGCTCGGCTTCGTTGGGCAGAGTAGTGGTGTCATCGAACAACCGTGCGGCGTACAAGCCAAGGTCGAAGGCGCCTTCCACGTAGGCTTTTTGGGTCAACAGCATGCGTTTGATATCGGCGTGCTGGATGATCGACACCGGCGCGGTGTTGGGATCCTTGCTGTCGGGCAAGCGGCCTTGGGGACGTTCACGGGCATATTCCAGGGAGTACAGGTAGCCGGCGTAACCCAGCATCACCGCGCCCATGCCCACGCCGATCCGCGCTTCGTTCATCATCTGGAACATGCAGCTCAGGCCTTGGTGCGGCTGGCCCACCAGGTAGCCGACACACTCGCCGTTATCGCCGAAATTCAACGCGGTCGAGGTGGTGCCACGCCAGCCCATCTTGTGAAATAGCCCGGCCAGCAGCACATCGTTGCGCTTGCCCAGGCTGCCGTCGTCGTTGACCAGGAACTTGGGCACGATAAACAGCGAAATGCCCTTCACCCCGGCAGGTGCGTCCGGCAGCTTGGCCAGCACCATGTGCACGATGTTTTCCGACAGCGGGTGATCGCCGCCGGAGATGAAGATCTTGTTGCCCTTGAGGCGATAGCTGCCATCAGCCGCCGGCTCTGCGCGGGTACGAATATCCGACAGCGATGAGCCCGCATGGGGCTCGGTCAGCGCCATGGTGCCAAAGAAGCGGCCTTCGATCATCGGTTGCAGGAAGCGTTGCTTCTGCTCCTCGGTGCCGAAGCTCTCGATCAGGTTGGCGGCGCCCATGGTCAGGAACGGGTAGGACGTGGATGCGGCGTTGGCCGACTGGAAGTGGGCGAAACACGCCTGGGAGAGCAGGGTGGGCAGTTGCATGCCGCCAGCGTCGAAGCTGCGGGCAGCGTTGAGAAAGCCGGCTTCGAGGAAGGCATCTACTGCCGGTTTCACCTCGGGAATCAGAATCGCCTGACCGTTTTCGTAGCGTGGCTCGTTCTCGTCGCCCTTGCGGTTATGCGGGGCGAAGAACTTCTCGGCAATGCTGCGGGCGGTGCCGATGGCGGCGTCGAAGGTTTCACGGTTGTGTTCGGCAAACCGCTCGCGCTGGGTCAGGCCCTCGGCATCGAGGACTTCGTACAGCTCGAAAGCCAGATTGCGGGAACTGAGCAGCGTCTCGGACATGGCGGCTTACCTGTGTGGGAATGGGCCTGAGTCTAAGTGCGCAAATAGAGGCTGGATAGCAAGATTGATCTGGGTGATGGAGGGGCAAAACAACAGCGGTGAGTTGCAAGCACGGTCAGTGTGGGAGCGGGCTTGCTCGCGAATGCGGTGGATCAGTCAGTACATCTGGCGACTGACACTGCGCATTCGCGAGCAAGCCCGCTCCCACACTGACCGCGTTTCGTCAGTTAGCCGATGGTCATCAGGCTGGCGTTACCACCCGCAGCAGCAGTGTTGACGCTCAACGCCCGCTCGATCACCAGGCGCTCCAGGGCGATCCCGGTTTCGCCCGAAGACAAACCGTGAACCCCGACAATCGCCCCGCCACGCTTGGCCACTTGCTGGCAAACCCCGCGCAGTTGGTCGGAATCACCGTGATGCAGCACGGCATCAAACACGGTTTCATCCTTGGTCCAGTCAGCCACCCGCGCGATCTTCGCCTGAATATCCTTCGGCAAGCGTGCGAACACGGCCTTGGTCAATTCAGTTTCCGGCCATACCGCCGAGCCGCCGACTGCCAGCACGGCCGCCAGTTGCGTCAGCAGGTCGCCTTCCACTTCCGCCAGGCACAACACGTGCTCGCGGGGCAGGATGGCGTAGCTGTTGCGCTCGCCGGTCGGGCCGGCCAGTTGGCGGGTGATACCGCTTTGGGATTGCGCGGCGAACTGCACGCACAGGGCGCTCAAGTCGCTCAGCTTGTTGCTGTCGGCCCAGGCTTTCAGGGCGGTCAGCGGCTTGCTCATGGCCTCCCGCAGGCGAACATCCGGTGCGGCCAGTGCATCACCACGAACGAAGGATTGCTCGATGGCATCCGTAGGACGGGTCGACAGCAGACGGTACAGATACAGCGGGCCGCCAGCTTTCGGGCCAGTGCCCGACAAGCCTTCGCCACCGAACGGCTGCACACCGACCACGGCACCCACGATGTTGCGGTTAACGTAGACGTTACCGGCATGGACGTTGTCGATCACCTTGGCGATGGTCTCGTCGATGCGGGTGTGCACGCCCAGGGTCAGGCCATAGCCGGAGGCATTGATCTGGCCGATAAGCTGGTCGATCTCTTTGCGCTTGTAGCGCACCACGTGCAGCACCGGGCCGAAGATCTCCCGTTGCAGTTCGTCGAAGCTTTCCAGTTCGATCAGGGTTGGCATCACGAAGGTGCCGCGCTTGATCTCTTCGCTATCGGCAATGGCGACCTGGTAAACGTTGCGGCCTTTGTCGCGCATGGCCTGGATATGTTTCTCGATGCCAGCCTTGGCTTCGGCGTCGATCACCGGGCCGATATCCACCGACAGGCGCTCCGGGTTGCCGAGGCGGCATTCAGCCATGGCACCTTTAAGCATTTCGATGACGCGGTCAGCGGAATCTTCCTGCAAGCACAGTACGCGCAGGGCCGAGCAACGTTGACCGGCACTGTCGAAGGCCGACGACACTACGTCGATCACCACTTGTTCGGTGAGCGCCGAGGAGTCGACGATCATTGCGTTCTGGCCACCGGTTTCGGCGATCAGCGGAATCGGACGACCCTGTGCATCCAGACGGCCGGCGACACTGCGTTGCAGCAAGCGCGCAACCTCGGTGGAACCGGTGAACATCACGCCCTTGACGCGATCATCACCCACCAGGCGCGCACCGACGGTTTCGCCCTGGCCCGGCAGCAGTTGCAGCACGCCTTCCGGAATCCCGGCTTCCAGCAGCAGGCGCACGGCTTGTGCGGCCACCAGCGGTGTTTGCTCGGCAGGCTTGGCCAGTACCGGGTTGCCGGCGGCCAGTGCAGCGGCGACCTGGCCACTGAAGATCGCCAGCGGGAAGTTCCACGGGCTGATGCACACCACCGGACCCAGCGGGCGGTGAGCGTCGTTGGTGAAATCGTTGCGAGCCTGCACCGCGTAGTAACGCAGGAAGTCCACGGCTTCACGCACTTCGGCGATGGCGTTGGCGAAGGTCTTGCCGGCTTCGCGGGCCAGCAGGCCCATCAGCGGCTGGATCTCGCCTTCCATCAAATCGGCGGCACGTTCCAGGATCGCGGCGCGTTCGGCGGGCGGGGTGGCCTGCCAGATTGGCGCAGCGTTCAGGGCGCACTGGATGGCGTTGTCGACGTCTTCGACAGTTGCTTCCTGTACGTGGCCAACCACGTCACGCAGATCCGACGGGTTCAACACCGGTGCAGCCGCTTCATTGCTGGAAGCGCAACCGAGCATAGGCGCGGCTTTCCAGTTGTTATGCGCGGTAGCCAGCAAGGCGCAGGACAGCGACGCCAGGCGGTGTTCGTTGGCCAGGTCGATACCGGCGGAGTTGGCGCGCTCGGCACCATACAGGTCACGCGGCAGCGGGATACGCGGGTGCGGCAGGCCGAAGCCGCCTTCCAGCGTCGCCATCTGCTCGATGCTGGCCACTGGATCGGCCACCAGCTCCTGGATCGAGATGGATTGGTCGGCAATACGGTTGACGAACGAGGTGTTGGCGCCGTTTTCCAGCAGGCGACGCACCAGGTAAGCCAGCAGTGTTTCGTGGGTGCCGACGGGTGCGTACACGCGGCACGGACGGTTCAGCTTGCCTTCGGAGACCTTGCCTACAACCTGCTCGTACAGAGGCTCGCCCATGCCGTGCAGGCATTGGAACTCGTACTGGCCGGGGTAATAGTTCTGACCGGCAATATGGTAAATCGCCGACAAGGTGTGAGCGTTGTGGGTGGCGAACTGCGGGTAGATAACTTCCGGTACCGAAAGCAGTTTGCGTGCGCAGGCAATGTAGGAAACGTCGGTGTACACCTTGCGGGTGTACACCGGATAGCCTTCCAGGCCTTCGACCTGGGCGCGCTTGATTTCGCTGTCCCAGTACGCGCCTTTTACCAGGCGGATCATCAGGCGGTGGCGGCTGCGGCGTGCCAGGTCGATCACGTAGTCGATCACATACGGGCACCGCTTCTGGTAAGCCTGGATCACGAAACCGATGCCGTTCCAGCCGGTCAGTTGCGGCTCGAAGCACAGGCGTTCCAGCAGGTCGAGGGACAGCTCCAGGCGGTCGGCTTCTTCGGCGTCGATGTTCAGGCCGATGTCGTACTGCTTGGCCAGCAGGGTCAGCGACAGCAGGCGCGGGTACAACTCGTCCATCACGCGCTCGTACTGCGCACGGCTGTAACGCGGGTGCAGGGCCGAGAGCTTGATGGAAATGCCCGGGCCTTCATAAATCCCGCGACCGTGGGACGCCTTGCCGATCGAGTGGATGGCTTGTTCGTACGAGGCCAGGTATTTCTGGGCGTCATGTTCGGTAAGTGCGGCTTCACCGAGCATGTCGTAGGAATAGCGGAAGCCCTTGGCTTCGAACTTGCTCGCATTGGCCAGGGCTTCGGCGATGGTTTCGCCGGTGACGAACTGCTCGCCCATCAGGCGCATGGCCATGTCGACGCCCTTGCGGATCATCGGCTCGCCGCTCTTGCCGATGATGCGGCTCAGGGACGAGGTCAGGCCGGCTTCGTTGTGGGTGGCGACCAGTTTGCCGGTCAGCAACAGGCCCCAGGTGGCGGCGTTGACGAACAGCGACGGGCTGTTGCCCAGGTGCGGGTGCCAGTTGCCGGTGCTGATCTTGTCGCGGATCAGTGCGTCGCGGGTGCCCTTGTCCGGGATGCGCAGCAGCGCTTCGGCGAGGCACATCAGCGCTACGCCTTCCTGGGACGACAGGGAAAATTCTTGCAGCAGGCCCTGGACGATGCCTGCACGGCCGCCGGCGCTTTTCTGATTGCGCAGTTTCTCGGCGATCGAAGAGGCGAGCTTGTTGGTGGCCTCGGCCATTGCCGCGGGCAAGCGAGCCTGCTCGATCAGCATCGGCACCACTTCCGGCTCCGGGCGACGGTAGGCGGCGGTGATCGAGGCGCGCAGTACGGATTGCGGCAGGATGCTTTCGGCAAATTCCAGGAAGCACTGGTGGGCGTGGTCGGTCTGGACCTCGCCGGCTTCTTCCGCGTCCTTGCTGCCCAGGCCGTTGAGCTCGGCCAGGGTTGCACCACCCTCGAGTTTCTCCAGGTAATTGAAAATCGCCTGCTTGATCAGCCAGTGCGGCGTGCGATCAATGGAGGTCGCGGCCGCCTTCAGGCGCTCGCGGGTCGGGTCGTCAAGTTTGACCCCAAGGGTGGTCGTAGCCATCTTTTTATCCTCATGGGTGCCACTACTGCGTGGCATCAGCTGGCGGCAAGATTAGCTTTGCGCCGAGAGAGGTGCAACCGGGTGCAACCCTTTTTATCCATGAATTTTTTGATGCTGATCGGGAAAAATTATCGTCACAGCCGAATCGGCTGCGCCTTGGTGCATTTGCTTCTGACTTTGGCTGCTCTTGCTCCGAAAAGGAGCAAAAACACGGTGTTTTCCACAAAAAACATCGAGGTGCAACTTATTCTCAAGAAACTGGTTGCACCTTATTTGCTTTGTTGAATAGCATTCGCGCCCAAGGTGCAACCTCTTACTGACGGTTCATCGGCTGATGGCTTTCCTGGGGAAACGTCAGTCATAAATGCGCGGCGCCAGGCTTCGTCTATCCACTAGCAAAGTGGATGGCCGTCCGGACAGACCGCCGCTACATAAAAACAAAGCCAGGGCGTAACTCAATGAGCGTAAGTAATCCTACCCTGATCACATTTGTGATCTATATCGCTGCCATGGTGCTGATCGGCTTCATGGCCTATCGCTCCACCAACAACCTTTCCGACTACATCCTCGGCGGTCGCAGCCTCGGCAGCGTGGTTACCGCGCTTTCGGCCGGTGCCTCGGACATGAGCGGCTGGTTGCTGATGGGCTTGCCCGGCGCGATCTACATGTCTGGCCTGTCGGAAAGCTGGATTGCCATCGGCCTGATCGTCGGTGCCTACCTGAACTGGCTGTTTGTAGCCGGCCGCCTGCGGGTGCAGACCGAGCACAACGGCGACGCCCTGACCCTGCCGGATTACTTCTCCAGCCGTTTCGAAGATAAAAGCGGCCTGCTGCGAATCATCTCTGCGGTGGTGATCCTGGTGTTCTTCACCATCTACTGCGCTTCCGGCATCGTGGCTGGCGCCCGTCTGTTTGAAAGCACCTTCGGCATGTCCTACGAGACCGCGCTGTGGGCCGGTGCTGCCGCAACCATTGCCTACACCTTCGTCGGTGGTTTCCTGGCCGTGAGCTGGACCGACACCGTGCAAGCCACGCTGATGATCTTCGCCTTGTTGCTGACCCCGATCATCGTGCTGCTGGCCACCGGTGGCGTCGACACCACCTTCCTGGCGATCGAAGCGCAGAACCCTGACAACTTCAACATGCTGAAAAACACCACCTTCATCGGCATCATTTCGCTGATGGGCTGGGGCCTGGGTTACTTCGGCCAGCCGCACATCCTCGCGCGTTTCATGGCGGCGGATTCGGTGAAATCGATTGCCAATGCCCGTCGTATCTCCATGACCTGGATGATCCTGTGCCTGGGCGGCACCGTGGCGGTGGGCTTCTTCGGTATCGCCTACTTCTCGGCGCACCCGGAAGTCGCCGGTCCCGTGACCGAGAACCACGAGCGTGTGTTCATCGAGTTGGCCAAGCTGCTCTTCAACCCATGGATTGCCGGTGTGCTGCTGTCGGCCATCCTGGCGGCGGTAATGAGCACCCTGAGCTGCCAGTTGCTGGTGTGCTCCAGTGCCCTCACCGAAGACTTCTACAAAACCTTCCTGCGTAAAAACGCCTCCCAGGTCGAGCTGGTATGGGTCGGTCGCGCCATGGTGCTGTTGGTGGCGCTGATTGCCATCGCCATGGCCGCCAACCCGGAAAACCGCGTACTGGGCCTGGTGAGCTACGCCTGGGCCGGTTTCGGTGCTGCGTTCGGTCCTGTGGTACTGATCTCCGTACTGTGGAAAGGCATGACGCGTAATGGCGCATTGGCCGGCATCCTGGTGGGTGCGATCACCGTGATCGTGTGGAAGCACTTCAGCCTGTTTGGCCTGTACGAAATCATCCCGGGCTTCATCTTCGCCAGCCTGGCGATCTACTTTGTGAGCAAGCTGGGTGCTCCGACGGCTGGCATGCTTCAGCGGTTTGATGCAGCCGAGGCGGATTACAACCTCAACAAGTAATCGGCGGGGGCTTGAATGCCCGCTGAAGTGAAAACGGCCCGCATCTTTTGGATGACGGGCCGTTTTTTTGCCTTCCAGATCTCGCAGTGTTGTTTTCACAGATTCAGATGATCACTGAAGTAAACGGCCAATTTAAGGGCTCGCCTGGTGGCTGTGAGCGTTGAATGTGAGGCGGTTTTTATACTTTGGGAAAAGGGCTACAAACTACCGTCAGCTATCTGACAGTAGTTTGCGAAAGGGCATCCACCGATTTTGAATTCGTGGTTTTTCAGTCGTGGTCAGTGTCCGGCTGGTTGAGAAAAATCAGCACACCCAGGATCGCCATATAAAACTTGAACGCCGCTTCCTGGCCGTTCCACTGATGGGATTGCCACATCAGGAACCACTCGCCGCCGATCACCATAAAGCCGAAGAACCACACCACGAAACCCAGGGTCAGCCCGACGATTGCGCTTTTCTTGGCGCGATTGAAGTCGATACCTGTGGCACGACGAGCCCGCCACAAGGCCAGTGCTCCACGCGCCAGCAGCACGGCCGTCAGGGCTTCACCGGCGATGATCAGCCAATATGCACCGTGCCACAGCCATGGGGTGGTGATGGCGCGATACATCGCGGCGTTGCCGGGGAAGGTGGTGTCCATGCTCAGCACATGTTTGACGAAGGCAAAGTTGGAGCCGTAGTCGGTGATGTTGCTGAAGGCCACGAGTGTGGCGAAGGCTGCCAGGGCAAGGGTCAGGACGATTTTTGCGTAGCGGGTGGCCATGTTTTTTCCATTGTCATGGGGCGACGGGGGACGAATACGCTAGCACGCTGGTGGTAGGGCTTCGATGCCTGATACATGAAGATTAAAGCGCCTGCGATGTAGGGATTTACTGATTTGCCTGCAGCGCACTCAGCTCGGCAAACAGCTGGTGCAGAATCGGCCACCCACTACTCGCAGAGAAACACCGGATGTTCGCTCCTGCCAATCAAAGTGCCTTTAGCCTGACCCTCGACGGTGTGCCAAGTGTTCTCAAGGTGCGTGAGTTCACGGGCGATGAATTCATCAGCCTGCCCTATCGTTTTGACCTTGAACTGGTCAGCGAGCAACCCGACCTTGACCTGGAAAGCTTGATGCATCGCCAGGCGTTCCTGGGGTTTGATGCGCATGGCCATGGTATTCATGGCCAAGTTTATCGGGTGGCGCAAGGCGACTCGGGCAAGCGCCTGACGCGTTATCAGATCACGCTGGTTCCGCGGTTGGCTTATCTTGAGCACAGCGCTCACCAGCGGATTTTCCAGAACCGGACGGTGCCGCAGATCATTGCACTGGTGCTGGAAGGGCAGGGTATCCAGGCGGATGCCTTCTCGTTTCAACTGAGCGGGGTGTACCCCGAGCGTGAGTACTGCGTTCAGTTTGGCGAAACCGATCTGGCGTTCATCCAGCGCTTGTGCGCCGAGTCGGGCATTCACTACCACTTCCAGCATCACCCCGAGCGCCACCTTTTGGTGTTCGGCGATGACCAGAGCGTGTTCGCCCAGCCTGAGCAAGCCACTCAATACGCGGCGGGTTCGGGGATGGTTGCCGACACGCCGGTGATCAAGCGTTTTACCCTGCGGTTGAAGACCCGTACCACCGATGTGAATCTGCGGGACTACGACTTCAGAAAGCCACGCCTGAGCTTGGAAAGCACGGCGTCCGGCGGCCAGCGTCCCATGCTGGAGGAACAGTGTTATCCCGGGAATTTTACGGATCGCGCTCATGGTAAATACCTGGCGCAACGTAGGTTGGAGCGCCATCGCGGTGACTTTCGCCAGGCCAGTGGCCATAGCGACCAGCCGTCCCTGGTCAGCGGGCAGTTCCTGAGGATGGAAGGGCATCCTCGCCAGGAATGGAATGATTTGTGGCTGGTCACCCAGGTGACGCATGCAGGGCGCCAGCCTCAGGTGCTGGAGGAGTCGGCCATCGACGCCTCAGGTGATGAATCGGCTCAGGGCTACAGCAATCACTTTGTCGTAACGCCATGGGAGGTGCCGTTTCGAACACCGCTGCTGGTATCGCGACCGCCGGTGTCTGGCTATCAAAACGCCGTGGTTACAGGGCCGGCAGGCAGCGAGATCCATTGTGACGAGTATGGCCGGGTCAAGGTGCAGATGGCCTGGGATCGCGCCGGGGAGCACGACGAACATTCCAGTTGCTGGCTGCGGGTGGCCAGTGGCTGGGCCCATGAGCATTACGGCTCGGTGTTGATCCCGCGGGTAGGCATGGAGGTGCTGGTGGGTTTCGTCGACGGCGACGCCGACACGCCGCTGGTGGTCGGTTGCCTGGCCAATGCCGCCACGCCGGTGCCGCTGGACCTGCCAGCCGACAAGACCCGCAGCATCTTCCGTAGCCAGACCAGCCCCGGCGGCGGTGGCTACAACGAGCTGCGCATCGAGGACCGCAAGGGTGCCGAGGAAATCTACCTGCGCGCCCAGCGCAACTGGACCCAGCATGTACTGCACGACCAGCACGTGCAGGTCGACAACCAGCGCGACGTGATCGTCAAAGGCCTTGATCGTCACGAGCTTCAGGGCGAAGAACAGCGCACTACCCACGGCAACCGCCTGACCGAACTCAAGCAGGACGATCACCTGATGGTCGCGGGCTCCCAGCAGGTACGTGCCGGGTTGACCATTCACATCGGTGCCGGGCAAAACGTCGTTATTGATGCGGGTGCCAGCGTGACCCTCCAGGCCGGTGGGCAGTGGATCAACGTTTCGGCGGGCGGGATTTTCAGCAGCACGCAAATCCAGCTTGGCGGCTCCCCGGCACCGGCGGGAGCGCCGCTGACGCCGGGGCTGCAGGAAAAGTTGCTGGCGGTAATACCTGCACCGTTGAGTGCCGTCCAGGTGTTAAGCCTGAAGCGCAGCGCACCCTTTTGCGAAGAGTGCGAGCGCTGCAGGAATGGCGTGTGCAATACGCCCCTGCATCGCAATACATCACTGCCCGCGGGTGCGCCATGATTTCTCCCGGGCAGTGGCTTGAGGCTGCGCCGTTGCAGGCGGGCGAGCAGTTGTTTGTGGTGATGGGCAATGCCAGCGACTGCAAGCCGCTCGATGCGTGGCGGCGTACCGACGGACGTGCACTTAGCCCCATCTGGGCGGGTAGCGAGTATGCAGCGTGGGAGGAGGTCATGCCCTACGTCGCGGTGGTCGCCGTCGACAGCGCTTTTTTGAAATGGGCCGCTGAATGTGAAGGTATCGACTGGGGTTGGCTGGCGGTGTCGTCCTGTTCCTTGCACACCGTCGTCGAGCATCTGCGCAGCCTGACCAAGGTACTGTTGCCGGAAGGGCCGGCGGTGTTCTTTCGCTTCTGGGACGGTGCTTATGTCCTGCCTGTGTTGCAGGCGCTGGGGCTACAGGCAAAGGAGTTGCTCCCGGTGTTCAGTCGCTACTGGATCAATGGTCGCCAGCATGAGGTAGCGGTTACGGCAGCGGGAGCGGCAAAGCCCGGCCCATGGTGGCAAGTGCCGCCGCATGTTCTCCAGCACCTGGGTGAGCAATCGAGCGTTACGCAGGTGGACAACCTGTTGCAGTGGCTGGAAGAACAGCGCCCGGACCTATACAGCGCCTTTGTGCCGGCGACCTTGAAGCACAAGGTCGCCTACTTCGTGCGCCGGCCGGATGTCAGCCATCAGGCGCTGGCCGCCTGGCTGGCCTCAGAGCTGGGTTGAGGCCAGCGACTGCTGCAAGTCTTCGATCAGGTCCTCAATCGCCTCAATGCCGACAGACAGGCGAATCATCTCCGGCTTCACCCCGGCCTTCGCCTGCTCCTGTTCATTCATCTGGCGATGGGTGGTGGACGCCGGGTGGCAGGCCAGGGACTTGGCATCGCCAATGTTCACCAGGCGCTTGAAGATCTGCAGCGAATCGTAGAAACGCACGCCTGCCTCATAACCACCCTTCAGGCCGAAGGACAGAATCGCCGACGGTTTGCCCTGCATGTATTTCTGCGCCAGGTGATGGTGGGGGTGATCCGGCAGGCCGGCGTAGCTGACCCACTCCACCAGTGCGTGGTCTTGCAGGAAGTGGGCAATCTTCAAGGCGTTTTCGGTGTGGCGCTCCATGCGCAGGGCCAGGGTTTCCAGGCCTTGCAGCAGCAGGAATGCATTCATCGGCGCCAGGGCCGCGCCGGTGTTGCGCAGCGGCACGGTACGGGCGCGGGCGATGAACGCCGCCGGGCCGAATTTTTCGGTGTAGACCACACCGTGATAGGCCGGCTCCGGCTGGTTGAGTCCGGGGAATTTCTCCGGGTACTGGGTCCAGGGAAAGGTGCCGCTGTCGACGATCACGCCACCCAGCGAGTTGCCGTGGCCGCCCACGTATTTGGTCACCGAATGCACGACGATGTCCGCGCCGAACTGGATCGGCTTGCACAGGATTGGCGTGGCCACGGTGTTGTCCACCATCAGCGGCACGCCACGGGCGTGGGCGACGTTGGCCAGGGCTTCGATATCGATGATATTGCCTGCCGGGTTGCCGATGCTCTCGCAGTACACCAGTTTGGTGTTGTCATCGATCAGCTCGGCGATGGCTTCGGCGGAGTCGTCACGGGCGAAGCGCACGTCAACGCCGAAGCTCGGCAGCAAGTGGGCGAACAGGGTGTAGGTGCCACCGTACAGCTGCGGGGTGGTGACGATGTTGTCACCGGCACGGGTCAGGGTCTGGATCGCGTAGTGGATCGCCGCGCTGCCGGCCGACACCGCCAGGGCCGCGATGCCGCCTTCGAGTGCTGCGATGCGTTGCTCCAGCACGTCGTTGGTGGGGTTCATGATGCGCGTGTAGATATTGCCGGGCACGTCGAGGTTGAACAGGTCGGCGCCGTGCTGGGCGTTATCGAATTCGAAAGCGACGTTCTGGTAGATCGGCACGGCGACGGCCTTGGTAGTCGGGTCCGACTTGAAGCCATGGTGCAAAGCGATGGTGGCGTCTTTCATGAGTTGTTATGACCTCCATGGATAATTGCTCGCCACAATAAATCCGCTTTCGCACCGCCAATTAGACTATTTTCGGCAGCGCCCCTGTGTTTGCGGCATAAGCGCCACCTGACGCGCAGCCCTGCACCTTTGCCTGCGTAAAAGGTAAACTTCGCCCCCTGCGCAGGAGCAACCATGAATTATCGTCACGCCTATCACGCCGGCAACCACGCCGATGTCTTCAAACACCTGACCTTGACCCGCCTCATCGCCCTGATGTCGCGCAAGGAGCAGCCGTTTGCCTATCTCGACACCCACGCCGGCATTGGTCTGTACGACCTGCAGGGCGACCAGGCGAACCGTACCGGTGAATACCTGGAAGGCATCGCCCGCCTGTGGGGCCAGGCCGACCTGCCGCCGCTGACCGCCGATTACATGCGTGTGCTGCACGAGATGAACCCGGATGGCGAATTGCGCTACTACCCGGGTTCGCCGGAGCTGGCGCGACGCCTGACTCGTCCTCAGGACCGCGTGCTGCTCAACGAAAAGCACCCGGAAGACGGCCTGCTGCTCAAGGACAACATGAAGGGTGATCGTCGGGTGAAAGTCCACCTTGGCGAAGGCTGGCACGTGCCACGGGCATTGCTGCCGGTGCCGGAAAAGCGTGCGTTGATGTTGATAGACCCGCCGTTCGAGAAGCTCGACGAGATGCAGCGCTGCGCCGCGTCCCTCAAGGAAGCCGTGAGCCGGATGCGCCAGACAGTGGCTGCGATCTGGTACCCGGTGAAGGACCAGCGCATGCTGCGCCGCTTCTACCAGGACCTGGCCGGTACCGGTGCGCCGAAGTTGCTGCGGGTGGAATTGCTGGTGCATCCGCTGGACACGCCCAACACCCTGACCGGTTCGGGTCTGGCGATTGCCAATCCGCCGTGGGGGCTGGAGGAGGAGTTGCGTGAGCTGCTGCCGTGGTTGTCCAAGCAGCTTGGGCAAACCCAGGGTGGCTGGCAGATGGATTGGCTTATCGCCGAGTAAGCCAATCGCAAGGTATTGAAGACCCAATGTGGGGGCGGGCTTGCTCGCGAAAGCGGTGTATCAGAAACACATTCAGTGACTGACACTCCGCTTTCGCGAGCAAGCCCGCTCCCACATTTTTATCGGTGTCGCTCTTAGATCGGGCAGGTCACGCCGGTGCCGCCGATTCCGCAGTAACCCTGCGGATTCTTCGCCAGGTACTGCTGGTGGTACGCCTCGGCGAAATACACCGTCGGCGCTTCTTCGATTTCGGTGGTGATGGTGCCCAGGCCGGCCTTGGTCAATTCCGCCTGATAAGCCTCTGCGCTGGCCTTCGCCGCCTCCAGGTGCTCCGGCTTGACCGCGTAGATCACCGAACGATACTGGCTGCCGATGTCATTGCCCTGGCGCATGCCCTGGGTCGGGTTGTGCAGTTCCCAGAACATTTTCAGCAGCTCTTCGTAGCTGATCTTGTCCTGGTCAAACACCACCAACACCACTTCGCTGTGGCCGGTCAGGCCTGAGCAGACTTCTTCATACGTCGGGTTCGGCGTGTAGCCGCCGGCATAACCCACTACCGTGCTGACCACACCGTCACGCTGCCAGAAACGACGCTCTGCACCCCAGAAGCAACCCAGGCCGAAGATCGCAAACTCTACGTTATCGACAAACGGGCCCAGCAGCGGGTTGCCGTTGACGAAGTGCGTCTCGGGCAGCGACATCGGGGTTTCACGGCCAGGCAAAGCTTGTTCTTGAGTGGGAAGCACGTTTTTATTCACCAGGATTTCCGAGCGCAAGACCATGATCAGTCCTCTCAGTCAGATTGAGTTACAAGTAAGAGTTCAGACTGCCAGTGTGCCCGAGTGTTACCGCGCTGTCAGGCGATTGGCCCGCGAGGGTAGCGTTTAAGCATCGTCATCAGCTCGGCCCCTGGGATTGGCCGGTCGAACAGGTAGCCCTGGCCGACGTCGCAACGGTGGCGGCGCAGGAACGCCAGCTGCTCGGCAGTCTCGATGCCTTCGGCCACCACCTTGAGCTTGAGGTTGTGGGCCATGGCGATCACCGCCGAGGTGATTTCCATGTCGTCCTGGTTGTCCGGGATTTCATGGATGAAGCTGCGATCAATCTTGATGATGTCGATCGGGAATTTTTTCAGGTAGCTCAGCGACGAGTAACCGGTACCGAAGTCATCCATCGCCAGGGTCAAGCCGAAACTCTTCAGTTGGTCCAGTTGCAGGCGCGTGTCTTCGGTGGCTTCCAGCAGCAGGCCTTCGGTCAACTCCAGTTCCAGCAGGTTGGCCGGCAACTGTTCTTCCTTGAGGATCGTGGCAATCGAGGCCACCAGGTCCGGGTCGGAAAACTGCTTGGGCGACAGGTTGATCGCCACTTGCAGGTTGCCCATGCCGGCAGCGGTCAGTTGTCGGCTCATGCGGCAGGCCTGGCGGGCGATCCATTTGCCGATGGGGATGATCAACCCGGTCTCTTCAGCCACGCTGATGAATTGATCGGGGCGGATCATGCCCTTTTCCGGATGGTTCCAGCGTAACAACGCTTCCATCCCCAGCAGACGACCGCTGCGCAGGCACAGCTTGGGCTGGTAGAACACGTCCAGTTCGTTCTGGGTCAGGGCGCGGCGCAGGTTGTTTTCCACGAACAGCTTGTAGCTGGCTTCGGCATTCAGCGCTTCGGTAAATACCTGCACCTGGTGTTTGCCGTTGGCCTTGGCCTTGTGCAGCGCCAGGCCGGCGTTGCGCATCAGGGTCTGCGGATCGCGGCCATGCAGCGGCGCGCAGGCGAGGCCCACGGAGCCGGTGACGCTGATCAGCTGGTTGTCGACGAACATCGGCTTGTCGAGGGTGGCCAGCAACTGGCTGGCGACCTGCTGGCCGGTTTCAAGGTCGGTATCGTCCAGCAGCACGGCAAATTCGTTACTGGCAAATCGCGCCAGGCTGCCACTGGCGGTCAGGCTGTTGCGCAGGCGCCGGGCCAGGCTGATCAGCAGCTTGTCGCCGGTCTGGTGGCCGAGGCTGTCGTTGATCCGCTTGAAGTTGTCGATGTCCACCAGCAGCAGGCTGATGGGGCTGTCGCTGTCCCGGGCAAAGCGTTCATCCAGGTTGCGGATGAACGCCGGGCGGTTGCCCAGGTTGGTCAGGTTGTCGGTGTAGGCCAGCCGCTCGATGCGCTGCTGGGCCAGCTTGGTCTGGGTGATGTCTTCGTAGATGCCGATGTAATGGGTCAACTCACGGTTATCGCCATAAACCTTGGAGATCGACAACTGGCCCCAGTAGGGTTCGAGGTTTTTGCGCCGGCTCTTGAACTCGCCTTGCCAACTGTTGCTCTTGGCCAGGCTTGAAGGCGCGTCGAACAGCAGCTCGCTGAGGTTCTCCAGTGCCGGCAGTTCCGACAGCTGGTGGCCGTGGACTTCTTCGGTGCTGTACTGGGTGATCGCGGTAAAGCTGGGGTTGACGTATTCCACCACGCCGTCGCAATTGACCAGCAGGAACGCATTGGCGCTTTGCTCCACGGCTCGCTGGAACAAGTGCAGGGCACTGGTGGCGGTGCGGCGGTTGTGGTTGTTGATCACCTGGGCGAACTGGTCGGCCAGCTCGCCGGCAAAGGCGATCTCGTCGGACTGCCAGACGCGGGTGCTGCCACTTTGCTCCAGGCACAACACGCCGACCACGTTGCCATCGACGCGGATGCTGGCGTCGAGCATGGCGTGGATGTCCCGCGGGCGCAGGCTCTCGGCCATTTCACGCGTGCGTGGGTCGCGCATGGCGTTGGTGGCGTCGATCGCACGGCTGGTTTGCAGGGCTTCCAGGTAATCCGGGAAGCCACTGGCATCGATAGACTCTGGCAGGTGGTGCTGCTGATCGGCGCGGTGATAAGCGGAAATCGGCACCAGATGCTGGTTTTCGAGGTTCCAGATGCTTGCGCAGTCGATCTGGTAGATATCGCAGGCACTGCGGGTGATCAGCTCGGCGGCTTCCTGCAGCGAGTTGTTGGTGCTGTAGCGCTGGCGGGCCAGCAGCAGGATCAACTCCTGCTGGGCGCGCACCCGCTCAAGGTGTTGCAGTTGTTCCTGCTGGGCGCGTTGGTTGAGTTCCAGGGCAATCTGCAAGCGGCTGTTCTGGCTCTCCAGGTCTGCCGCAGGGGCCGGTGGGAGATCACTGAACAGGCCGTCGACCACCATCAGGTAGCCGCGCAGCAGGTGACGATTGTGTTGTTTGTAGGCTTCACCCAGTTCCAGCAGGCTCAACGGGCCGTCGTTGGTGTGCAGGGTGTAGCGCACCAGGTAATGCGGGCTGATGGTCAGCTGTTCCTGGATCGCATCATGCAGCTGATAGCGCGCCTGGGGCTCCATCAGGCTGGCGTAGGGCGAGCCGATCAGGGCGCACAGTTCCATCGCGGGCAGGCCGAACTGGCGTTCGCAATTGGGGTCGAGGTACAGCAGGGCCCAGCTAGCCTCATTAAGCCGCTCGAAACGCAGCATACCGAGGCGCGAAGGCACCGGTAATTGCGTCACTACCTCGGCCGCCGTACGGGCGACATCGGGTTGGCTTTTCATGGGGAAACTCGCTTGGAAAAATGCGCATCGCGCCGGGCTCACGCCCTCTTTACTGTTGCCTGCGGCAAGGTTGCATCATGCAGCACAGGCTGACAAGAGAGGATGAAGGCTAAGTGCTATAAGTGGGTTATCGGCCAGCGAGCGGTTTTCTGCAACCGGGGTGATGGGCGGTGTACAACCTCGATTTCCGTGTCCAGGTTTTCCCTGGAAAGCAGGCAAAAAAAGCCCCGCCAATTGGCGGGGTTGAGGTACGAGCGTGGCGCTCGGAAATCGTTGAAGCCAGGTCTTCTGCATGGGCAGAAGACCTGTTGTGGCTTAAAGCAGGATGGTGCGGATGTCGTTCAGCAACTGGCTCAGGCGCTGGGTGAAGCGTGCGGCAGCCGCGCCGTTGATCACACGGTGATCGTAGGACAGCGACAGTGGCAGCATCAGCTTCGGCTGGAACGCTTTACCGTCCCACACAGGCTGGATAGTGGCCTTGGAAACACCCAGGATCGCCACTTCCGGCGCGTTGACGATTGGCGTGAAGCCAGTGCCGCCAATGTGCCCGAGGCTGGAGATGGTGAAGCACGCGCCCTGCATGTCGTCCGGGGTGAGCTTCTTGTCGCGGGCCTTGGCAGCCAGTGCAGCAGCCTCAGCGGCAAGCTGCAGCAGGCTCTTCTGGTCGACGTTCTTGATGACCGGTACCAGCAGGCCATCCGGAGTGTCGACGGCAAAGCCGATGTGCACGTACTTCTTGCGAATGATCGCCTTGCCGCTTGGCGCCAGCGAACTGTTGAAGTCCGGCAGCTCCTTGAGCAAATGTGCGCAAGCCTTGAGCAGCAGGGGCAGCACGGTCAGCTTCACGCCGGCCTTCTCGGCCACGGCTTTCTGCGCAACGCGGAATGCTTCCAGGTCGGTGATGTCGGCCTGGTCGAACTGGGTCACGTGCGGGATGTTCAGCCAGCTGGCGTGCAGGCCGGCCGCGCCGATTTGCATCAGGCGGGTCATCGGCACTTCTTCGATTTCGCCGAAGCGGCTGAAGTCGACGGTGCGGATCGGCGGAATGCCCGAGCCACCGGTAGCAGCGCCGGCAGCCGGAGCTTCCTTGGCCTTCTGCATCATGGATTTGACGTAAACCTGCACGTCTTCCTTGAGCACGCGACCGTGAGGACCGCTGGCGGTTACCGCGCTCAACTCGACGCCGAATTCACGGGCCAGTTGGCGCACGGCAGGGCCGGCATGAACCTTGGCACCGCTTGGCGCAGGTGCAGCCGCCGGAGCCGGTGCGGCCTCGGCTTTTGCAGCAGGCGCAGGTGCAGGTGCAGGCGCGGCGGCAGCCGGTGCGGCTTCAGCCTTGGCGGCCGGAGCAGCGGCGGCTGGAGCGGCAGCAGCAGGAGCCGAAGCGCCCGCTACTTTCAGCTTGAGGATGAAGTCACCAGTGCCGACTTCGTCTTCCAGCTTCACGGCAATGCTTTCCACCACGCCGGCTGCCGGCGAAGGGATTTCCATGGAGGCCTTGTCGGACTCCAGGGTGATCAGCGATTGATCAGCTTCGACGGTGTCGCCGACTTTAACCAGCAGCTCGATGATCTTGGCCTTGCCCGACGAACCGATGTCCGGAACATGAATGTCCTGGACTGTTTCGGCGGCAGGTGCAGCCGCCGGAGCCGCAGGGGCCTCGGCAGCAGCGGCAGGCTTCTCGGCGGCAGGCGCCGGGGCAGCAGCAGGAGCGGCCGCCGCAGGGGCCGCATCAGCGTCACCTTCGATTTCCAGCTCAAGCAGTTCGTCGCCTTCTTTCAGGCGGTCGCCCAGCTTCACTTTCAGGCTTTTGACCACGCCGGCCTTGGGAGCAGGGATTTCCATGCTCGCCTTGTCCGATTCCAGGGTCAGGATGCTCTGGTCGGCTTCGACGGTGTCGCCGACCTTCACAAACAGTTCAATTACTTCACCTTCACCGCTGCCGATGTCAGGTACGCGAATGAGTTCGCTCACAGAAAGTCTCCTCAGCAGTCCAGTGGGTTGCGTTTTTCCGGGTTGATCCCGAACTTGACGATAGCGTCTGCTACCACCTTGGGTTCGATTTCACCACGGTCAGCCAAGGCTTCCAGGGCTGCCAACACCACGAAGTGACGGTCGACTTCGAAGAAGTGACGCAGCTTCTTGCGGCTGTCACTACGGCCGAAACCGTCGGTGCCCAGGACTTTGAATTCCTTGGACGGTACCCACTGACGAATTTGTTCAGCAAACAGCTTCATGTAGTCGGTAGAGGCGATAACCGGACCCTTACGGCCAGCCAGGCACTCTTCGACGTAGGTGCGCGCAGGCTTCTGGCCCGGGTGCAGGCGGTTGCTGCGCTCTACGGCCAGGCCGTCGCGACGCAGTTCGTTGAAGCTGGTAACGCTCCATACGTCAGCACCGACGTTGAACTCTTCACGCAGGATTTTTGCAGCTTCACGCACTTCGCGCAGGATGGTGCCGGAGCCCATCAGTTGCACGTGGTGAGCGGCTTCCTTGGTGTCTTCTTCGAGCAGGTACATGCCCTTGATGATGCCTTCCTCGACACCGGCCGGCATGGCTGGCTGCTGGTAGGACTCGTTCATCACGGTGATGTAGTAGAAAACGTCCTGCTGCTCTTCGGTCATCTTCTTCATGCCGTCCTGGATGATCACCGCCAGCTCATAGCCGTAGGTTGGATCAAAGGTGCGGCAGTTCGGGATGGTGCCCGCCAGGATGTGGCTGTGACCGTCTTCGTGTTGCAGGCCTTCGCCGTTCAGCGTGGTCCGCCCGGCAGTACCGCCGATCAGGAAGCCACGGGTACGGCTGTCGCCTGCTGCCCAAGCCAGGTCGCCAATACGCTGGAAACCGAACATCGAGTAGAAGATGTAGAACGGCAGCATCGGCTGGTTGTGGCTGGAGTACGACGTACCGGCAGCGATGAAGGAGCTCATGGCGCCCGCTTCGTTGATGCCTTCTTCGAGGATCTGGCCCTTCTTGTCTTCCTTGTAGAACATCACCTGGTCTTTATCGACTGGCTCGTAGAGCTGGCCGACGGAGGAGTAGATGCCCAACTGACGGAACATGCCTTCCATACCGAAGGTACGGGCTTCGTCCGGGATGATCGGTACGATACGCGAGCCGATTTCCTTGTCCTTGACCAGCTGCGCGAGGATCCGCACGAAGGCCATGGTGGTGGAGATTTCACGGTCGCCCGAGCCGTCCAGGATTGCCTTGAGGGTATCCAGTGGCGGAGTAGGGATGTTGAAGCTCTTGGCGCGGCGCTGTGGCACGAAACCGCCCAGTGCAGTGCGACGCTCGCTGAGGTAGCGGGCTTCGGCGCTGTTTGGCTCCGGCTTGAAGAACGGCAGGTTCTCCAGCTCTTCGTCCTTGACCGGGATGTCGAAGCGGTCGCGGAACAACTTCAGGCTGTCGACATCGACTTTCTTGGTGTTGTGCGCAGTGTTCTTCGCTTCGCCGGCACCGGTGCCATAACCCTTGATGGTCTTGGCCAGGATGACGGTCGGTTGTTCTTTGTGGTTGACCGCTTCGTGGTATGCCGCGTAGACCTTGTACGGGTCGTGGCCGCCACGGTTGAGTTTCCAGATCTCGTCGTCGGACAGGTCTGCAACCATTGCCTTGAGTTCAGGCGTGTTGAAGAAGTGTTCACGTACGAACGCGCCGTCTTTGGCTTTGTAGTTCTGGTACTCGCCGTCGATGACTTCGTCCATGCGGCGTTGCAGGATGCCGTCGACGTCCTTGGCCAGCAGTGGGTCCCAGAAACGGCCCCAGATGACTTTGGTCACGTTCCACTGAGCACCACGGAACACGCCTTCGAGTTCCTGGATGATCTTGCCGTTGCCGCGAACCGGGCCGTCGAGGCGCTGCAGGTTGCAGTTGATGACGAAGATCAGGTTGTCCAGCTTCTCGCGGCCGGCCAGGGAGATGGCGCCCAGGGATTCCGGCTCGTCACACTCGCCGTCGCCCAGGAAGCACCAGACTTTCTGCTTGCCTTCAGGGATGAAGCCACGGGCTTCCAGGTACTTCATGAAGCGTGCCTGGTAGATCGCCTGGATCGGGCCCAGGCCCATGGATACCGTCGGGAACTGCCAGAAATCAGGCATCAGCCAAGGGTGCGGATAGGACGAGAGGCCCTGGCCGTCGACTTCCTGGCGGAAGTTGTTCATTTGTTCTTCGGTGATGCGGCCTTCCATGAACGCACGGGCGTAGACGCCTGGCGAGGTGTGGCCCTGGAAGTAGATCAGGTCGCCGCCATGTTCTTCGGTCGGGGCCTGGAAGAAGTAGTTGAAGCCGATGTCATACAGGGTTGCGCTGGAAGCGAAGCTGGAGATGTGACCGCCCAGGTCAGAATCTTTCAAGTTCGTGCGCATTACCATCGCCATGGCGTTCCAGCGTACCAGCGAGCGAATGCGGCGTTCCATGAACAGGTCGCCAGGCATGCGTGCTTCGTGGGTTACCGGGATGGTGTTGCGATACGGCGTGGTGATGGCGTAGGGCAGTTGCGAGCCGCTGCGGGTCGCGAGTTCGCCCATACGGGTCATCAGGTAGTGAGCACGGTCTTCGCCTTCTTTGTCGAGAACCGATTCCAGGGCGTCCAGCCATTCCTGGGTTTCGACGGGATCGAGGTCTTGCATGGCTTGCTCCAGGGCGGAAAGGCTACCAGAATCGGTTGCCTGAAGTTTGCGACTGGCCTTGTGGGCAGACGACATAAATTCTTGGATGGCCGAAGGTTGCTTCGGCGTCCTGTAGTTTTACTACAAATCGTCGGCCATTTCAGCCTTTCGAATGTATATACGAGTAGTAAAACTACACAAGACTGAGCGGATTGCTCGGTCTAGCTGGCGAGCATAATCGTTATTGTTGATCTTTTGCGAACAAGAAAGGGTAGAGATTTGATGTTGACTGCCAAAAAAGAAAAATTTTCAGCTATTTCTAACCTTTGTTCGACAGTCCTTCACCGAGCGTGGTTCTTGCGTTCACAGCTACAAGCCCTTTACGCGCCGATCAAGGATAGACCATGAGCCTTCCAATGCAGGCCGAACTCCCGGCCATCCTGCTTCCATTTGCCAAGCGGGCCGAGCAGTCATTTCGTGACGCCGTGGCCGGATTGGACGGCGATAATGGCCTTTCTGAGTGGACGCCGCAACGTTGGGCTGACTTCGCCCGTGTGTGCGCCGCCAGTGATTTCGTCATTGAACAGAGTGTTCGTGACCCTTTGATGTTGCTCGAGCTGGTGGCCTGGGGCGAACTGGACCGCAGCTTTGCCCCCGGCGAGCTGTGCGGACAGATTGCAACGGCCGTGCAACAAGCCGAGACAGAAGACGAACTGGGCCGGGTTCTGCGCCGCCAGCGCACCCGCCAGCAGGTGCGGATCATCTGGCGCGACCTGACCCGACAGGCGGACCTGGTGCAAACCTGCCGCGACCTGTCGGACATGGCCGACGCCAGCATCGACCAGGCCTATCAGTGGTTGTACCAGCGCCACTGCGTATTGTTCGGCACACCCACGGGCCGTCGCAGCGGCGAACCGCAGCACATGGTCATCCTCGGCATGGGCAAGCTCGGCGCAGTGGAGCTGAACCTGTCGTCCGACATCGACCTGATCTTCGCCTACCCCGAAGGCGGCGACACGGTTGGCGTGAAGCGCTCGCTGGACAACCAGGAGTTCTTCATCCGCCTTGGTCAAAAACTGATCAAGGCCCTGGACCCGATGACCGTCGACGGCTTTGTGTTCCGGGTCGACATGCGCCTGCGACCTTACGGTTCAGCCGGGGCGCTGGTGCTCAGCTTCAACGCGCTGGAGCAGTACTACCAGGACCAGGGCCGCGACTGGGAACGCTACGCCATGATCAAGGCGCGGGTGGTGGCCGGTGACCAGGTGGCCGGTGCGCAACTGCTCGACATGCTGCGACCGTTTGTCTACCGGCGTTACCTGGACTTTTCCGCCATCGAAGCGCTGCGCACCATGAAGCAGTTGATCCAGCAGGAAGTGCGGCGCAAGGGCATGGCCGAGAACATCAAGCTGGGCTCGGGCGGCATCCGTGAAGTCGAATTTATCGCCCAGGCGTTCCAGCTGATCCACGGTGGCCGTGACCTGAGCCTGCAGCAGCGCCCACTGTTAAAAGTGCTGGGTACCCTGGAAGGCCAGGGTTACCTGCCGCCGGCGGTGGTCGCCGAGCTGCGCGATGGCTATGAATTCCTGCGCTACACCGAGCACGCGATCCAGGCGATCGCCGATCGCCAGACGCAGATGCTCCCGGATGGCACCGAAGACCAGGCGCGGATTGCCTTCATGCTGGGCTTTCCGGACTGGACCGCGTTTCATGAGCGCCTGATGTACTGGCGTGGCCGGGTGGACTGGCATTTCCGCCAGGTGATTGCCGATCCGGATGAAGAAGAGGGCGAAGAGAGCGAGTTGATGGTGGGCGGTGAGTGGTTGCCGTTGTGGGAAGAGTCCCAGGACGAGGAAGCCGCTTGCCGTCAGTTGCAGGAAGGCGGTTTTACCGACGCGCCCAAAGCCTTGAAAACCCTGGCCGGCCTGCGCAGCAGTCCGCAATTGCGTGCCATGCAGCGCCTGGGTCGCGAGCGTCTGGATGCATTTATCCCGCGCTTGCTGGCCCAGGCCGTCGAACATGCCAACCCGGACCTGGTACTGGAGCGCGTCCTGCCCTTGGTCGAAGCCGTCGCCCGGCGTTCCGCTTATCTGGTGTTGCTGACGGAAAACCCCGACGCCCTGCGTCGCCTTCTGACCCTGTGCGCCGCCAGCCCGTGGATTGCCGAGCAGATCACTCGCTTCCCGCTGCTGCTGGACGAACTGCTCAACGAAGGCCGCCTGTTCAAGCCGCCGCTGGCGCCGGAACTGGCCGCCGAATTGCGCGAGCGCCTGACGCGCATCCCCGAAGATGACCTTGAGCAGCAGATGGAGGCCCTACGGCACTTCAAGCTGGCCCACCGCCTGCGGGTGGCCGCCTCGGAAATCGCCGGCAGCCTGCCGCTGATGAAAGTCAGCGACTACCTGACCTGGCTCGCCGAAGCCATCCTCGAACAAGTGCTGGCCCTGGCCTGGCGCCAGACGGTTGCCCGCTACGGCTCGCCGCAACGGGTGGACGGCACCTTGTGCGATCCTGGCTTCATCATTGTCGGTTATGGGAAAGTCGGCGGCATCGAATTGGGGCATGGTTCGGATCTGGACCTGGTGTTTATCCATGACGGTGACCCCCAGGCCGAAACCGACGGTGCCAAGCCGATCGATGGCGCGCAGTTCTTTACCCGGCTGGGGCAGCGGATCATTCACCTGCTGACCACCCAGACCAACTCGGGCCAGTTGTATGAAGTGGACATGCGCCTGCGGCCTTCGGGCGCATCCGGTTTGCTGGTGAGTTCCCTGGGCGCATTTGCGCGTTATCAGGAAAACGAAGCCTGGACCTGGGAGCATCAGGCGCTGGTGCGTGCGCGAGTGCTGGTAGGCAGTCAGGATGTGGGCCGTGCTTTCGAGCAGGTACGGGCGCAAGTGCTGGGCCGCGCGCAGGACCTGGACAAGCTGCGCCAGGAGGTCAGCGAGATGCGCGCCAAGATGCGCGACAACCTCGGCACCAAGTCCACGGCGGCGGGAACGGCGGCGAATGCCTTCGAACCCACGGCGTCGTTCGACCTCAAGCAGGACGCCGGAGGTATCGTCGATATTGAATTTATGGTGCAATACGCGGCTCTGGCGTGGTCTGCGCAACATCCATCGTTGCTGCGCTACACCGACAATATCCGCATTCTGGAAGGCCTGGAGCAGGTCGGGCTGATGCCCGCCGCCGATGCCCATTTGCTGCGCGAGGTGTATAAAGCCTACCGTTCCGCCGCTCACCGCCAGGCCCTGCAGAACGAGGCCGGTACGGTGGCAGGGGACCAGTTCGCTGACGAACGGCGCCAGGTGCAGCGAATCTGGCATGAACTGGGGTTAAGCTGAAACACTATATAAGGCGGGGAGGCATGAGCCTCCCCGTATCGTTTGTGGAAACTACATGAATATTCTGATCGTTGGGCCCAGTTGGGTCGGTGACATGGTGATGGCGCAGACACTGTTCCAGTGCCTCAAGCAACGTCATCCCGACTGCCAAATCGACGTGCTCGCCCCCGAGTGGAGCCGGCCGATCCTTGAGCGCATGCCCGAGGTGCGTCAGGCCTTGAGCTTCCCGCTCGGCCACGGCGCGCTGGAGCTGGCGACCCGTCGACGCATCGGCAAGTCCCTGGCTGGCCAGTACGATCAGGCGATCCTGTTGCCCAACTCGATGAAGTCGGCACTGGTGCCGTTCTTCGCCGGTATTGCCAAACGCACCGGCTGGCGTGGCGAGTTTCGCTATGGCCTGCTCAACGATGTGCGCAAGCTCGACAAGGCCCGTTACCCGCTGATGATCGAGCGCTTCATGGCCCTGGCCTACGCGCCGGGAGCCGAGTTGCCGACGCCTTATCCGCGCCCGAGCCTGCAAATCGACCCGGTCACCCGCGACGCCGCCCTGGCCAAGTTCGGCCTGGAGCTGGACCGTCCGGTGCTGGCGCTGTGCCCTGGCGCCGAGTTTGGCGAGTCCAAGCGCTGGCCTTCGGAGCATTACGCCAAGGTTGCGGAGATGAAGATTCGCGAGGGCTGGCAAGTCTGGTTGTTCGGCTCGAAAAACGATCATTCGGTGGGCGAGGATATTCGCCAGCGCTTGATCCCGGGGCTGCGCGAAGAGGCGGTCAACCTGAGCGGCGACACATCCCTGGCCGAGGCCATCGACCTGCTGTCCTGTGCCGACTCGGTGGTGTCCAACGACTCCGGCCTGATGCACGTGGCCGCGGCGCTGAACCGCCCGCTGGTGGCAGTGTATGGCTCGACGTCTCCCGGGTTTACCCCACCGCTGGCCGACAAGGTCGAAGTGGTGCGCCTGGGCCTGGATTGCAGCCCGTGTTTTGATCGCACCTGCCGCTTCGGCCACTACAACTGCCTGCGCCAGTTGCTGCCGCAACCTGTCAGCGACGCGTTGCAGCGGTTGCAGGGCACTGTGGTCGAGGTTCGTTAAGTTGCGGGTTCTGGTAATCAAGACCTCATCCCTGGGCGATGTGATTCATGCCTTGCCGGCGTTGACCGACGCGGCGCGGGCGATCCCGGGCATCCGGTTTGACTGGGTGGTGGAAGAAGGCTTCGCCGAGATTCCCACCTGGCACCCGGCGGTGGACAAGGTGATCCCGGTGGCGATCCGCCGCTGGCGCAAGAACCTCTGGCAGACCTTCAAGAGTGGCGAATGGCGGCGCTTCAAGAAGAGCGTGCAGTCGACCAAATATGACCTGGTGATCGACGCCCAGGGCCTGCTGAAAAGTGCCTGGCTGACCCGCTACGTACGTGCCCCGGTGGCCGGTTTCGACAAACAGTCGGCTCGCGAGCCATTGGCGGCGCACTTCTATTCCCGACGCCTGGCCGTGGCCCGTGGGCAGCACGCGGTGGAGCGCTTGCGCCAGCTGTTTGCCGTCGCCCTCGGTTATGACCTGCCAAAAGGCCTGGGCGACTACGGCCTCAGTGTCGACAAGCTGCTGGGCCTGCCGCCGAAAAAACCGTTTGTACTGCTGCTGCACGGCACCACCTGGGACACCAAGCACTGGCCGGAAGCCTACTGGCGCGACCTGGCCGAGCGCATGGACCGCTTTGGCGTGGACGTGAAGTTGCCGTGGGGCAATGCCGCCGAAAAAGCCCGGGCTGAACGCCTGGCCCAGGGCCTGAAAAACGCCGAAGTGCTGCCCAGGCTGAACCTCGCGGGGGTGGCCCGAGTGCTGGCGGGGGCGAAGGCGTGTGTTGCGGTCGACACCGGCCTTGGCCACTTGGCCGCAGCACTGGATGTGCCAACGATTTCCCTGTTCGGCCCTACCAATCCTGGCCTGACCGGGGCTTATGGCAAGGCGCAGATTCACCTGGCCAGCGACTTCCCGTGTGCGCCATGCCTGCAAAAGAAATGCACTTATCAACCGACTGCCGAAGACCAGCGTCGGTTCGATCTCAAGCGCGAGTGGCCCCTGTGCTTCACTCGCCTGAACCCTGAGCGTGTCGCAACTCGTTTAAGCACGTTGTTACTGGCTGAGGAACACTGATGCAACTGGCTTTTGTCCTCTACAAGTATTTCCCCTTTGGTGGCCTGCAGCGCGACTTCATGCGTATTGCCCTGGAGTGCCAGCAGCGCGGGCATCAGATTCGCGTCTATACGCTGATCTGGGAGGGTGACGTGCCGCCGGGCTTTGAAGTACTGGTGGCGCCGGTCAAGGCGCTGGTCAACCATCGGCGCAATGAAAAGCTCTACGCCTGGATCCAGGCCGACCTGGCCAAGCGCCCGGTGGACCGCGTGGTGGGCTTCAACAAGATGCCGGGGCTGGACCTGTACTTCGCCGCCGACGGCGTGTTCGAAGACAAGGCGCAGAACCTGCGCAACCCGATGTATCGCTGGTTCGGCCGGTACAAGCACTTTGCCGAATACGAGCGTGCAGTGTTCGACAAAGACGCCAAGACGCAGATCATGGTGCTGTCCGAACACCAGCAGCAGCTGTTCACCCAGTATTACGGGACCCAGGCCGAGCGTTTTCATTTGTTGCCGCCGGGCATCGCCCGCGACCGCCGCGCGCCGCCCAATGCTGCCGAGATCCGCGCCGAGTTTCGTCGCGAATTCGGCCTGGCCGACGATGACTTGCTGCTGGTGCAGATTGGCTCGGGCTTCAAGACCAAGGGCGTCGATCGCAGCCTCAAAGCCGTGGCCGCGCTGCCGTCGAGCCTGAAGAAACGCACCCGGCTATTTGTAATCGGCCAGGACGACCCCAAAGTATTCCAATTGCAGAGTGCTGCGCTGGGACTGGGCGACCAGGTGCAGTTCTTCAAGGGCCGCAGCGACATCCCGCGCTTTCTGCTGGGCGCCGACCTGTTGATCCACCCCGCGTACAACGAGGCGGCCGGCATGGTGCTGATCGAAGCGGTGGTCGCCGGCCTCCCGGTACTGGTGAGCAAGGTCTGCGGTTACGCGTTCTACATCGACAAGGCCCAGAATGGCCGGGTGTTGGACGAACCGTTCGAGCAGGCCCAACTCAACCAGTACCTGGTCGACATGCTCGACGATCCACAAGCGCGCGCGGCGTGGAGCCGCAATGGTCTGGCCTTCGCAGAGACGGCCGACCTCTATAGCATGCCGCAGTACGCTGCGGACCTGATTCTGGCGGAGCCAAACCGATGAAGTTGATTCTTGCCGAACCGTTCAAGACCCTGTGGGCCGGACGCGATGCGTTCGCCGAAGTCGAGAAGCTGGACGGCCAGGTGTTTCGTGAGCTGGCCGCGCGCCGTACCCTGCGTACGGAAGTGGAAGGCCGCCATTATTTTGTAAAGATCCACCGGGGAATTGGCTGGGGTGAAATCCTCAAGAACCTGATCACGGCCAAGTTGCCTGTCTTGGGCGCGGGCCAGGAGTGGGACGCGATCCAGCGTCTGCGGGAACTCGGCGTGCCCACCATGACCGGCGTGGCCTTTGGTGAAAAGGGCAGCAACCCGGCCGACCAGCACTCGTTCATCGTCACTGAAGAGCTGGCGCCTATCGTCAGCCTTGAAGACCTGACCATGGACTGGGTCAAACAGCCGCCCGTGCCGGCGATTCGGCATGCCTTGACCGTTGAGCTTGCGCGCACCCTGGGCACGATGCACCGGGGGGGCGTGAACCATCGTGATTGCTACCTGTGCCACTTCCTGTTGCACACCGACCAGCCGGTTACCGTGCACAACATCAAGCTCTCGGTGATCGACCTGCACCGTGCCCAGGTGCGTTCGAAGATTCCCCGGCGCTGGCGTGACAAGGACCTGGCGGGGCTTTACTACTCCGCCCTGGAGATCGGTTTGACCCGGCGCGACAAACTGCGGTTTCTCAAGGCGTACTTCCAGCAACCTTTGCGCCAGATCCTGGGCGAGCAAAGCGCGCTGCTGTCGGCGTTGGAACGCATGGCCGCCAAGCTTTACGCACGCAAGCAACGATACGGGGATGCGCTCTGATGGCGGGTTGGAACCTGGAACCCGCTTACGCCGCCCTGGCGGATGACTTTGGTAGCCTGGAAGCCGTGTTCGCCCTGCAAGGCGAGCGGCTGACCCGCGATCCGTTGTCCGAAGTGATTCGCGTGGAGCGCGGCGGGGTCAACTATTACGTCAAGCGCTACGTCGGTGCAGGCAAGGGGTTGCGCCGCTATCTGGGCAAGCCACGAGTCAAGTCCGAATGGCAGAACCTCAAGCGCTTCGCCAAGTGGGGCATACCCACCGCCGATGTGATCGCCTGGGGCCTGGAGCGTAAAGGCCTGGCGTATCACCGCGGGGCGATGATCACGCGCGAGCTGCCGAAGACTGAAGACTTGTCGGCATTGGCCGAGCGCAATGACCCGCAACTGTCAGACCCGGTGTGGGTCAACAAGATCAGTCGCCAGCTCGCTGAATACACGCGGACCATGCACGACCACCGGTTTACCCACAACGATTTGAAGTGGCGCAACTTGTTGGTAGACGACCAGCAAACCCTGTACCTGATCGATTGCCCCAATGGCGATTTCTGGCGCGGGTTCTGGCTCAAGTACCGCATTACCAAGGACCTGGCCTGCCTGGACAAAGTCGCCAAGTATCACTTGTCGGCTACCCAGCGCCTGCGCTTCTACATGCAATACCGTCAGCGCAAACACTTGAGTGCGGCGGACAAACAGCGAATTCGCCACGTGGTGAAGTTTTTCGAGGGGCGAGAATGAGTGATTTCCTGGCGGCCGAAGATCGAGCATTGCTTGAGCGCAACGGCCTCGGCACTTTCGACGCGCTGTGGGCCAAGCAACTGGATGCGGTGGACGAGCCCAATACCAGCCGCGGCGGCTGGAGCAGCGTGTTTCGCCTCGAACTCGAAGGCCAGGGCTACTACCTCAAGCGCCAGAGCAACTACCTGACGCGCACCTTGCACCGCCCGTTTGGCGAGCCGAGTTTTGCCCGCGAGTTTCGTAACATCAGCCGCTATCGGCAGTTGGGTATTCCGGCATTGCAGGCGGCGTTTTTCGGTGAGCGCAAAGTGGCCGGAGAGCATCGGGCGATGTTGCTGACCCGGGCGCTGGATGGTTGGAATGACCTGGATTCATTGCTGGAGCAATGGTCTGAGTTGAGCGACGTGCAGCAGCGGGCAATCCTGCTGGCCTGCGGTCAGCTTGCTCGTCAGTTGCACAGCGTGGGCCAGGTGCATGGCTGTTTTTATCCCAAGCATATTTTCCTGCAGGCCACCGGCGACGGGTACGCGGCACAGTTGATCGACCTGGAGAAAACCCGCCCGCTGCTGTTCGGCTGGCGGGACCGGGTCAAGGACCTGGAACCGCTGTTGCGCCGTGCGCCGCAGTGGTCGGACGATCAGGTTCGCCAGCTGTTGGCGGCTTACCTGGACCAGCCGCAGGACAGCGCATTGGTTGCCACCTGGCACCAGCGCCTGGCGGCCCGGCGCAGTCACAAGGAGAACCGCTGATGCGTTTGTCCGAACTGAAAAATGCCGGCCGCACGCCAAGCTTGCCCCTGAGCATCGAACTGGCAGACGCTGCCGGGCCTGGGCAGTTGCAACTGCTGAGCCTGCTGCGGGTATTGCCGGCCCAGCGTTATGTCGGCGCAGCTGTGTGGCGCGGGCGCCCGGTGCTGGCCAAATTGTTGGTGGGCAGCAAGGCGGCGCGGCATTTTCAGCGTGAACTCAAGGGCGTGCGGCTGTTGGCCGAGCAAGGCCTGACCACGCCGCTGTTGCTGGCCGATGGTCTGCAAGAGGGTGAGGGCGGTTGGCTGCTGTTCGAGTTTCTTGAAGGCGCCGACAGCCTGGCTGATGCTTGGCAGGCTGTTGAACACCTGCCGCCGCTGGCTGACCAGCAGCAAGCGGTGCTCGCCGAAGCGCTGGGTGCGATTGCGCAGATGCACGCCAAGGGCCTGTGGCAGGAAGACCTGCACCTGGACAACCTGCTGCGTCAGGACGGCAAACTGTATTTGATCGACGGCGCCGGGATCTGTGTCGAAGAAGCGGGCAAACCGCTGTCGCGCAACCGGGTGCTGGAAAACCTTGGGGTGTTTTTCGCGCAGTTGCCGAAAAACCTCGAGCCGTTTACCGAAGAGTTGCTGGTGTATTACCTGCTGAGCAATGGCGAACACGCGTTGCCGCTCGAAGCGTTGCAGAAGCAGGTACACAAGGTCAGCGTCTGGCGCTTGAAGGACTTCCTGAGCAAGGTTGGCCGGGAGTGCACGCTGTTCAGCGTCGTGCGCGGGCCGTTCGCCCTGCGCGCGACTCGTCGTGAGGAAGAAGCGGCGATGCTGCCGGTGCTGGCGCAGGCCGATGCGCTGCTCGACCAGGGCCACCTGTATAAAACCGGTGGGGCGGCCAGTGTCGCCAAGGTCGAGGTGGCCGGTCGACCACTTGTGATCAAGCGCTACAACATCAAGGGGTTTGCCCATTGGCTCAAGCGCTTCTGGCGCCCGAGCCGGGCCTGGCATTCGTGGCGCGAAGGCAATCGCCTGGCGTTCCTCGGCATCGCCACGCCCAAGCCGCTGGCGTTGCTGGAAAAGCGCTTCCTGTGGCTGCGCAGCCGCGCGTATCTGGTGACCGAGTACCTGCCGGGGCCGGACATCATCGAGCGGTTCGCGCCGTATGTTGAGAGTGGCGAGGCACCCGAGGCCGAATTGCAGGCCCTGGATAATTTGTTCGCAGAGTTGATCCGCGAGCGCATCAGCCATGGGGATTTCAAGGGGCATAACCTGTTCTGGCACACGGATCGCTGGGCGCTGATCGACCTGGATTCGATGTGTCAGCACACGTCCTTGAGCAGCTTCGCTCCGGCATATGCCAGGGATCGGGCAAGGTTTATGCGTAACTGGCCTGAGAGCAGTGCGTTGTATCGGGTGATTGATCAGCGGTTGCCAAAGGCAGTGGGCTAGGGGTTTAGGGCCGCTGCGCGGCCCAACGGGAGCAAGCTCCCTCGCCACAAGTTCGATGGTCAGTTTCTAAAATGTGTACTCGGCGCCGGCGCCTGCATACCACGAGCGTCCCGGCGCTGCTTCGTAATAGCGGCCGTTGCCGTCTCCGACAATCACCGACCCCACATATTGGCGATCCAGCAAGTTATCCAGGCGCAGGGTCTGGTGGAACGTCCAGTGCTCCACCTTCTGCTCAAAGCGTGCACGCCAGTTGAACACGCTGTAGCCCGGTGCCGCGTGTTGCTGGTTGGTATCTTCGACGTAGACCTTGCTGCGGTACATGCCTTCCACGGCGGTGCTGACCCAGTCCCGGGGTTTCCAGTTGAGCTCGGCGAATAGTGTGGTTTGCGGCACACCGGGGAGGTAGTTGCCTTTGTCCACCGGTTTGCCGCCACCGATGAAGTCGCTGTCGTAGGTGGCTTGCAGGCGGGTGTAGGCGATGTTGGTGCTCCACTGCTCGCTGAGCTGGCTTTCGATGCCCAGTTCGAAGCCGCGGCGCAGGGTGCGGCCGGCGTTCTGGTAGCTGGTGCGGCCGCCGATCGATTGGTCCACCACCAGCTCGTCCTCGGTGGTGATCTGGAAGACAGCGGCGTTGCCCCGGGTGTCGTTCAACTGTGCCTTCAAGCCCACTTCATACTGCGTGCTTTCCGACGGCTTCAGGCCGAAGTTGAACCCTTCGATGTTGCCCGGCGCGTACGCCAGTTCCGCCTGGGTTGGCGTCTCGAACCCCTTGCCGGCACTGACGTAGCCGTGCAGGTCGGGCGTGAAGGCATACATCACGCTCACGGACGGTGTGTTCTTCTGATAGGTCTTGTTGCCGCTGGAGTCGCCGTTGCTCAGGAACTGGTCGTCGACATCCAGTTCCATGGTGCTGTGGCGTACCCCGGCTTGCAGGGTCCAGCGATTGATGGCCCAGTTGGCCTGGATGTAGGGGTCGAGGCTGCGGGCGGTGTCGATTTCATCCCGGCGCAACTGGCCTTTTACGCCAACGGTGCTGCCGCTGTAGTTCTGGTAGCCGTGGCGGCTGTCTTCGCTCTGGTCGAAATCCAGGCCGGTGATGATCATCAGCTCGCCCGGCACGCTGTCGACCGGTTGCATCCAGCGCACGGAGCCGCCGTAGAACTTGCGGTCGAACTGCACCACGCCGCCGCCGCGTTCGTTGGCGGGCGTTCCCTTGGGAATCGACAGGTACTGAATCACGCTCCGTCGCCCGGTATAGGCATTCACCTGCAGTGTGGCATCACCGAAATACCGCTCGTAATTCATCCCCAGTTGCTGGTGGTCGATGCTTTTGCGGGTGTTGTACAGCTCGGCGGCGCTGCTGACCGAGCGCGGGTCGGCCTTGTACGCATCCCACGCCTGCCCCAGCGGATCCTGCGTGCCGTTCTGTTCCAGGCTGCTGTAGATCAGCGCCAGTTTGCTGTCTTCATCGGGCTCGAAATTGAGCTTGGCAAAGGTCTGGTCGCGGCGGGCGCTGCTGTGGTCGCGATAACCGTCGGTGTCCATGCGCGAGGCGTCCAGCACGAAGCCTGCGCCGTCTGCCGCGCCTTCGGCGGTGAGGTGGTTCTTGCTCAGGCCGTCACTGCCCACCAGCGTCTCGGCACCGATGCGCGGCGGGCCTTCGCCGTTGCGGGAGAACATCTGGATCACGCCGCCGGCATTGCTGCCATACAGCGTGGCGGCCGGGCCGCGCAGGACTTCGATGCGCTCGGCGGTGTCGAGGTTGAACGTCGCCGCCTGGCCCTGACCGTCCGGGGTGCTGGCGGGTATGCCGTCGGCGATCAGCTTGATACCGCGCACACCAAATGCCGAGCGAGCACCGAAGCCACGGGAGGAAATCTGCAAGTCCTGGGCGTAGTTCTGGCGATTTTGAACCACCAGGCCGGGCACGCGGGACAGTGCCTCTGAAGCATTGATGCCCAGTTGGCCATCGCTGATTTGCTCACGGCTGATGCTGTCCACCGAATACGGCAGGTCAAACGACGGGCTGGCACTGCGCGAACCGGTGACCACGCTGGGGTCCAGGACCAGTGGCGCTTCATCGGCCTGGACGCTGCTGTACAGGCCAAGCAGTCCGGGAAGCAGCATCGCAAATCGAGTGGGTACAACAACTTTCATGAGTAAACCAGCATCCATGGCGCACAAAAGTGCGCGAGTTTAACGATTCAGCCAGCTTTTGCCATTTCGGAATCTTCTTACATGGCGCGGCGGTGCGTGGGGTCTGGGTCACCAACAGGGCCGATGTTAGCGTTGCTGGCCATTCAGAGGGCTTGCCATGACGCTAAAAATGACTGCTGCGCTAAGCATTGGAATCCTTGTGTTGAGCGGCTGCGGAACGGCCAATACGCTGTTGCGCGAAGACGCGGCGGCGGCACGTGAACTCAGGAAGCAAAAAACCTACTGCCAGTCGATTCCCCGTGTCTACAGCGGGGTTGCCTTTGATTTCTGCCTGCTGCACGCCGCGCCGGACCTCACTGGCGTGCTGATGCCATTCGTTCTATTGGATATAACGGTCTCGGGCATTGTTGATACAGTGGTCCTGCCCTATACGGTCTACAAGCAAGGTACCGATGGCAACATCAGTATCTATTGGCGCCCGGGTTCATAAACGGATCCGGCAAGGTTGTATGGGGCAGGGATGAATGCCCACACTTATGCCAAATGGAGTTGTCCGTGAGTCTTGCAACCAGAGTCCTTCTCGCCGCTGTACTGGTATCCACCACCGGTTGCGGCACCATCAACACGGTGTTTCGCCCGGACGCCGTTGCCAGCCAGAACCTCAAGGAATCGCGCAGTTATTGTGAAAACGTGCCGCGTATCTACAGTGGGGTGATCTACGGTTTCTGCACCTTGAACGGCGCGCCCGACACCACCAAAGAGCACACGCGCGATGCCTCTGGCTCCCTGCCGATCTTCGCCGCCGAGCTCGTGGCCTCCGGCTTGCTCGACACCCTTGTGCTGCCCTACACGGTCTACCGCCAGAACAGGGACGGCAGCATCGAGATTTTCCGCTAGGCCTGCAGTGACAACCGGTCGCCACAATCCCTAGATCATCCCGCGCCGTGTTTACGCTATAATCCCGCCCTTTAGCTGTTTCTCGCCCAGGCGGGGAGCACACTTTTTTCAGGCGTGACGCGCCTGCATGCAGACTAAAAGAGGCTAGACCCCTGTGGCATTGACGATTCTTGGCCTGTCCGGCGCCCTTAGCCATGATCCTTCCGCAGCCTTGTACATCGACGGCAAGCTGATCGCGGCCGCCGAAGAAGAGCGCTTCGTACGCGACAAACATGCAAAGAACCGCATGCCCTACGAGTCGGCGAAGTTCTGCCTGGAACAAGCCGGTATCAAGCCTTCCGACGTTGATGTGGTGGCGATTCCGTTCGCCCCCATCAGCCTGTTCGGCGAGGCCCGCTGGCACTACGCCAAGCGTTACTGGTACGCCCCGGACCGCGCCCTCGACGCGATCCTGATGGGCAACCGTCGCTACAAGCGCTATCGCAACAAGATCGTCTGGTGCCTGGAGCAACTGGGCTTCGATCCGAAGAAAATCAAGATCGAACCGGTTGAACACCATCTGGCTCACGCCTCCAGTGCCTACCACTGCTCGGGCTTCCAGGAGAAGACCGCGATCCTCGGGATCGACGGCAAGGGCGAGTACGCCACCACCTTCTTCGGCTACGGCGAAAACGGCAAGATCCACAAGATCAAGGAATTCTACGATCCGGACTCCCTCGGCGGCCTGTATGGCGCGATCACCGAGTTCCTCGGTTTCGAGATGCTCGACGGTGAGTTCAAGGTCATGGGCATGGCGCCGTATGGCGATGCCAGCAAGTACGATTTCTCGCGCCTGGCCTCCTTTGAAAACGGCGAGCTGGTGATCAACACCGACTACGCCAACGTCATCGGCCTGCGCCGCTACAAAGAGAAGGGCAAGGGTTTCTACTTCTCGCCAAAACTGATCGAGTGGCTGGGTCCGAAGCGCGAAGGCGATATCGCCGACGAGCCGTACATCCACTACGCGGCCAGCATGCAGGCGCTGTTCGAGAAGCTGGCGTTGCAGATGATCGACCATTACCTGGGCGACATCCTCAAAGACACCGGCAAGCTGGCGTTTGCCGGCGGCTGTGCGCTGAACGTCAAGCTGAACCAGAAGATCATTGCCCGCGACGACGTCAAGGAGCTGTTCGTGCAGCCGGCGTCCGGCGATGCCGGTACTGCGGTGGGTGCAGCCGCCTACGTGTCTCACGCCCGTGGCGTACCGGTTGAGAAGATGGAACACGTCTATCTCGGCCCGTCCTACAGCAACGAAGACGTGATCGCGGCGTGCGCCAAGCACGAGAGCAAGCCGGTTTGGCGCAAGATTGAAAACATGCCCAAGCGCATCGCCAGGATCATGGTCGACGGCAACCCGGTGGCCTGGTTCCAGGGCCGCATGGAGTTTGGCCCGCGTGCCCTGGGCGGTCGTTCGATCATCGGTTGCCCAAGCGCCACCGGCGTGGCTGACCGGATCAACCACCAGATCAAGTTCCGCGAGCGCTGGAGGCCTTTCTGCCCGTCGATGCTCGACACCGTTGCGCCACAGATGATCAAGGTCGATCACCCGGCGCCGTTCATGACCTTCACTTTTGAAGTGTCGGAAGAGTGGAAAACCCGCGTGCCGGAAGTGGTCCATGAAGATGGTACCTCCCGTGCCCAGGTGCTCAAGCGCGAATACAACCCGCGCTACTACGACATGATGAAAGAACTGGAAGTACTGACCGGCAATGGTGTGTCGCTGAACACCTCGCTCAACCGTCGTGGCGAAGCGATGATCTGCTCGCCGACCGACGCGCTGAACATGTTCTTCGGTTCCGACCTGCAGTACCTGATCATGGAAGACATCCTCGTGGTCAAGGACGGCGTGGACCCTTATGACGCCGTGGTCTAAATGCTGAACCGCTTCCAGGGCTGGCGTGAACGTGGCTGGACGCCTGTCGAGGCCGAGGTTTACGCCCAGGCCTGGCAGCGTTTTGGCGGCAGCGTGGCGACTCATCCGCAGATCGTCGAGCGGCTGGCGCACCTGGCGCAGATTCCGGTGCGCTACCTGGGCTGGGAGCAGGACGGTGAGCTGAAGGGCGCAATTGCTACCTGGGGGCGCGACCTGGCCCTGTCCAAGGACGTGCTCAAGCGCAAAGGCAAAAAAGGCCTGTTTGATCTGGGTAACGCCGAGATCATCCTGCCGCTTGCCGCCGATGCGCAGGTGCCGTTGCGCCATCGCGCGCGCTATCTCTCTGCACTGAATGAAGGGCGCGTGAGCACCCTCAAGCCCCAGGCTGAGCAGTTGGCCATGGCGCGCACACCGGAAGAGCTGTCGAAGAAGTTTCGCTACAACCAGCGCCGCGAACTGCGTTTGCTGGAAGAGGCGGGCGGCGTGGTAAGGGCGGTCGGCGAGTTTTCCAGCAGCGAACTGGCGGCGATTTACTGCGACCTGTTCCAGCGGCGTTGGGGTTTCCCTGCGGCGGGGGCCGAGCGTTTGGCCGAGGTGCTGGAGTTGCTCAAGGAATTCCTGTTCGGCTCGGTGCTGTTTCTCAATGATGCTGCGATTGCCGTGCAACTGGTGTATCAGGTGCAGGCGCCGCAGTGGGTCAGCGCCGAATACGTCAACGGCGGTGTCGACCCTGAAACCAAGGCGTTCAGCCCCGGCAGCGTGCTGAGCTTCCTCAATACCCAAAGTGCCTGGGAGCAAGCGCGGGCGAGCGACAAGCCGCTGCGTTTCTCCTTCGGGCGTTCCGACCGTGAATACAAGGAGCGCTGGTGCAACCCGGTGCCGGTGTTCAGCGTATGAGTCGCAAACAGCAATTGCTCAAGCAGCACCGGCGCAACAAGCGTATTGCGCTGTTGGTGGGCCTGTTGCTATTGGTGGCTGTCGGTGTGCTGGTGGCCTGGTGGTTGCCACTGGTGCTGGCCGTGGTGCTGTGGGCCGCACATGAGGCCTGGTTTGCCGATCATCTGTTCTACTCGCCGAAAGACGATTATGAGTACGCGTTTCCTGAAGGGAGCGAGTGCGCGGGCCTGCGTCTTGAAGCCGGGCGCCTGCTGTTGGACACGCCTCTGGTGGGCGATGAAACCCTGATCGTCGGGGTTGAACTCAAAAGCTCTTGGCTCGGGCGTTTTCTCGATCCTGCGGTGGACGTGTCGGGCCTGGATGCACCCGACCGGCAAGTCTTCGAGCGTGGTCTTTCAGGCCGGCGTTACCTCAACCTGACGGGCATGGGCGAAGCACTCGCCGGCGGTAAGCTGCGCTTGCGCGGGCGCTTCTGCCGGATCAAGGGGCAGCCGACGCTCTGGTTGTTCCGCCAACCGGACTACCGTCGCCAACGGGTGATGGTCATCGCGCCCCATGCCGACGATGCCGAACTCGCCGCTTTCAGCCTCTACAGCCAAGCCGATGAGAGCTGGATCGTCACCCTGACGGCGGGCGAAATCGAAGCCGATCACTATCAGCAGTTGGGCATGCCCAAAGCCGATGCCGCACGACTCAAAGGCCGCCTGCGTGCCTGGGACAGTGTCACCGTGCCGCGTTGGGCGGGCGTTCCCGAAGCGCAGTGCGTGCAGTTGGGTTACTTCTGCATGCAGCTTGCAGCGATGCAGGCCGCACCGGATCAGCCCCAGGCTTCCCGGGAAGCTCAGTTGGACGATACGCGGCTGTTTCGCCAGTTCAATGCCCTGGCCTTGCCCGGGGATGTGGACGGCGCCCCGACCTGGAATAACCTGATTGCCGACCTGCGGGCATTGCTGCTCAAGGCGCGCCCGCAGGTGATCGTGTTGCCGACGCCGTTGCTGGATCCGCACCCGGATCACATCTGCGCCCACGCCGCGATTCTCGAAGCCTTGCAAGGCCTGGAGTGGCAACCGGGCACGTTGCTCGGCTACGCCAACCACCTGCATGATAACGATCGTTGGCCCATGGGTGATTCGGGCGCTGGCGTGGCCTTGCCGCCGCGTTTTGATGCCTCCCGTGAACTTGTGCCTTGCAGTTTGCCGCTGACGCTCAGCCAGCAGCAGGACAAGGCCATGGCCCTGGGCATGATGCACGACTTGCAGCCGCGGGCGCCGTTCAAGCGCCGCGTGCGCAGGTGGTTGCAGCAATTACTGGCGGGCCGTAGTCCATCGCCTTACGGAGAGAATGAGTTCTTCCGCAAGGCGGTGCGCCGTCATGAGTTGCTCTGGGTGTTGAAGCAGGATTGAGACCTTATTGAAGGCAGGCTTGCAGCGCCTGCCGCCCCTTTTCGCCGGGCTGCGCGCCCGCAGCCAGATTGCAGCATGGAGAGTTATGAAACCTCGTTTCAAGGTTTTGCAGTTACAGCCGGACTACAACGTCAAGACCCACGACTTCGCCGACCTCGGCGAGCAGATCGTCAAGGCCTTGCCGGCTGAACGTTTCGAGGTCACATCCGGGTTCCTCAGCGGCCGCCCGCTGCCCGGCCAGCCCCTGAGCGTGGCTGAGCACTCCCATTATTTCGAGTTGCCGGAAAAGTCCCTCAAGGGCATTCGTTTCGGCGCGATGTGGCAGATCTACAAATATTGCCGCGAGCAGAAATTCGACGTGGTCATCTGTAACCGCTTCAAGTCGGTGAACATGATGCTGTCGCTCAACCGCTGGTTGAAGATCCCCCTGTGCATCGGCATTTCCCACGGTTTTGGCGAGTACGCCCGGGGCTACCGCCGGCGCCAGACGCAGAAGTGGGTCAGCCCGGCGTGGCGATTCGTCGGGGTGTCGGCAGCGGTCAGGGATTACCTGGTGGACCTCAACTGCGGGTTCACCCGCGAAAACACCACCTTTGTCACCAATGCCATCGACATCCCCCAGGCCGAAGCCTTGCAGTTGCCACGGGATGAAGCGCGCGAGGCCCTGGGTCTGCCGCTGGATGCACGGATGATTGGCGCCCTGGGCCGCCTGGTGCCGATCAAGGGCCACACCCATTTGTTGCAAGCGTTCGCCACCCTCAAGGACAAATACCCTGAGGCCCAGGTGGGGATCATCGGCTCCGGCCGCGCCGAAGCAGACCTGCGCGCCGATATCGAGCGCCTGGGCCTGACCGGCCGTGCGCACCTGCTGGGCTTTCGCGAAGATGGCATGAAGTATGTGCGCGGTTTCGACATCTGGACCATGCCGTCGTTGTTCGAAGGCCTGGGCCTGGCGCTGCTGGAAGGCATGAGCGGCCATTTGCCGGTGATTGCCTCCAACGGCCCGGCAATGTTGCCGTTGGTGGAAGGTGCAGGCGGCCTATCCCATGACCCGGGCAACGTCGAGCAACTGGCGGCGGCGCTGGACACTTACCTGGCGTTGAGCGACGAGCAGTTGCGTGCCAAGGGCGAGCAAGTGTTCCGCTACCTGGAAGAAAACCACACCCTGGACGAGTTCCGGCACAAGTATTTGAACCTGATCGAAACCGGTCTGCGTGAAGTAGGTAAAGCATGAGTCTGCAGCAACCCCTGGTCACTGTGATCATCGCCTCCTACAACCACGGGCCGTACATCGAGCAGAGCATTCTCAGTGTGCTCGGCCAGACCTACCCCAACATCGAGTTGCTGGTGGTAGACGATGGCTCCAGGGATGACAGCGTGGAGCGCATCCAGCGCTTGCAGGCCGAACACGGGTTTGATTTCCAGGTGCAGCAGAACCAGGGCCTGACCAATACCCTGAACGGTGCCATCGCTCGCGCCAAAGGCAGCCTGATCGCGCCATTCGGCTCCGATGACATCATGCTGCCTGAGCGCATCGCCACCCAGGTTGCCTACATGGAAGGCAAGCCGAAGGTGGGTATTTGCGCCGGCAATATCGAGTTGATTGATGGGGACGGCAAGCCATACCCGGAGAAGAAGCAGCGCCGCGACTTGCCGTTTCGCAGCCTGGATTTCGATGACCTGTTCCTCGATCGCAAGCCCTTTCCGCCGGCACCGACGCTGATGATCCGTCGGCAGGCGCTGGAAGAGGTCGGAGGGTTCGATCCGTTGATTCCGCTGGAAGACTTGCTGATCGAATTGAAGATCACCCACGCCGGGTACACCATCGACGTGTTGAACGTGGTGATGGCGCGCTATCGCCAGCACGCGACCAACACCTACAAGAATCACCGCTACATGATCCAGAACATCCTCAAGACCTACGGGTTGTTCAGCGATCATCCCGCCTACGATCAGGTTCGCTACAACTTCCTGAACTCGATGTTCCTCAAGACCGCCGACCGTGACCGCCCACTGGCGCGGGAGATCCTCAAGCAGATTCCGTTGAAGTTCTGGGGTCGCAAGACCTTGCGTGGGTTGGTGCGGCTGTACCTGGCGCCGCAGCGCAGCTCATAGGGCTTCGGCCGGGCCATTGCGTTCACCGCAATGGCCCGGGGCCTGCAACCCCGGCGCTTCAAACCATCACTTGGCCGGGTTCGCTACCTGCGCAACCGGACGATTGAGCCTGGACACCTGGTCACGGATCTTCGCCGTGGCGCTTGGCGATGCTGCCGAAGCGTAGCCAGCGGCGAGTTGTTCAAAGTGGGTTTCGAACAACCAGTTGCGGTCCTGGGGATAACGCTGCATGTGCCGCAGGTTGCGCTGGCGCAGGGCGTTACGCAGCGGCGATGGGTAGATGCGCATGTCTGCCACGTCAATCAGGCCGAACTCGCCATCATCCATCAAAAGTACGTTGCCCAGGTGCAGGGAGCGGAAGTACACGCCGCGCTCGTGGAGCTGGGCCATGAACCGGCCGAAACGTTCGATCAGCGATTCCCGCAGGCTGCTGTCCAGGCTTTGCAGGGCCTGGCGCAGGGTCAGGCCGGGCAGCGGCTGATAACGTACGGCGCTGCTCGCATCCTTTAACTGATAGAGATTGAGGATGACCGGTGATGGAATCCCCAATGCACGCAGTTGCTCGCTGTTGCTGGCAAAGCGCTCTGAATAGGGATTGAAGCTGCCTGAGGTGTACCAGCGACGAGGGCGGAACAGCTTGAGGAAGCTGCCATCGTCCAGGCGCAGGACCTTGGGCCCGAGGCCATCGGCTTCGATCACGTGGGCGTTGGCGCACAGCTGTTCGAAGTCTTGCGATTTCAGGCGTTGAACCGGCATGCGCAGCAGGCTGCGGCGACGCTGGGCGATGCTCAGGCCGGCGATCAGTGCCAGCGGGATCCACAGCAGGAACCAGTGTTCTTTTGGCCGCGAGAGAATGCCGCCGCCTTCGGTCAGGCCGGCACCGATGCCATAGGCCAGCAAGGAGGAGGCCAGGATGAACAATGGCTGTGCACGTTCCTTGAGGCTTTTGTACAGGCCCCAGCCGAGCATGAAGGCCCACGGGATGAAGCCGATGATGCCGACGTAATACAGCACGCCGAGGGCAAAGCTGTGGGGTTCGCGCAGTTGATAGCCGTCGGCAATCGTCAGGTACAACTCTGAGTCGTAGCTGTGGCCGATCCAGGGGTGTTCGGCGATACGCGCGAGCGACATGCTCCAGAGTTCGAACCGGAACGAGCTGCCACGATTGGTGATCATTTCGGGATAGAACAGCAACAGCGCCGCAGCGCCCAGCGCCATACAGGCGATCAGCAGGGCCGAGCGCCGATTGCGACTGATGAAACTCATCCAGAGCACGGCGAGGACCAGTGCAACCATCGGTGTTCTCGAGCCGGTGGCCAGCACCGCCGCGGCCATGATTGCCAGTGCCGGAACGCTGAACCAGAGTACGTGAGCACGCTTGGTAGTCATGCACACGTACAGCCAGTAAACGCAGAAGAATCCAAATACGTGAGAGCTCAGCAGCGGATTATCAAGTGCCCCACGCCCGCCGATCATTCGCGTGCCATCCGAGATATGGGGAGCAAAAGCCACCAGGCTGCAGGCGCTCGATACAAGCGCAATCAGCGCGGCGCAGAAGAAGATCGGCTTGAACAGTTCGTTGCGGTAATGCAGCAACAGTCCGAAACCGGCAAACAACGTGAAGGTATTCGGTGGCCGCTTGAACAGGTCGGAGTCTGTCGTAGCCTCAGGGCTCCAGAGCAGGCTGGTGAGCGCCCAGCCCGAGAAAACCAGGAAGGCAATCGCCAGGGGCTCGCGCAATACCTGCTTGAATTCCGTCGGGCGCAGGCACAGCAGCAACAGTGTCGGCGCGGCGAATAGAAGGTAGTAAAACCTGTGCAGCACATTTCGATTGGTAACGAAGAACAGCGCACTCAGGAGCAGCAACAAGCCGATGGGCAGAATCCACAGACAGAGGAAGTCGAAAACGCGGTTTGAGCCATAGGTAAGGCGCTTGGATTGCATACAGAAAAGCCGTTCCAGTATAAAGAAAGCCAACCATACTAAAGTAGTGGCTATACAATGTCGCCCGTTGGATCCAACGGGGCCGCGGTTGTGCCGCGTGCAAGTACAACAGAGAAGCTGTGCTAAAGTCAGCCTCCTTTTTCAAAACCGCCGCGTGATATGACCGACTCCAGTCCGAGCGCAAGCCCTTCGAGCTTGAAAATATACTTCCGCCTGCTCAGCTACGTTAAGCCCTATGCCGGCTTGTTCGCGCTGAGTATCGTCGGCTTTCTGATTTTCGCTTCGACCCAGCCGATGCTGGGCTACATCCTCAAGTACTTTGTCGATGGCCTGTCCAACCCTGAAGCGGTGTTGTTCCCCACGGTGCCTTTCCTGCGTGACCTGCAACTGCTGCAGGCCGTGCCGTTGCTGATCATCCTGATCGCCGCGTGGCAGGGCCTCGGTTCGTTCCTGGGCAACTACCTGCTGGCCAAGGTTTCCCTGGGCCTGGTCCACGACCTGCGGGTGCAGTTGTTCAACAACCTGCTGACCCTGCCGAACCGCTATTTCGACAATCACAACTCCGGGCACCTGATCTCCCGCATCACCTTCAACGTGACCATGGTCACCGGTGCTGCGACCGATGCCATCAAGGTGGTGATTCGCGAAGGCATGACGGTGATCTTCCTGTTCGCCTCGCTGCTGTTCATGAACTGGCGGCTGACCCTGGTGATGATCGCCATCCTGCCGTTGATTGCCGTGATGGTCAGCACCGCAAGCAAGAAATTCCGCAAGCAGAGCAAGAAGATCCAGGTTGCGATGGGCGATGTGACCCACGTTGCCTCGGAAACCATCCAGGGCTACCGCGTGGTGCGCAGCTTCGGCGGTGAGGTGTATGAGCAGAAGCGCTTCCTCAAGGCGAGCCTTAGCAACACCAACAAGCAACTGCGCATGACCCGCACCGGCGCGATCTATACGCCGGCGCTGCAACTGGTGATCTACAGCGCCATGGCAGTGTTGATGTTCCTGGTCCTGTACCTTCGCGGTGATGCGTCGGCGGGTGACATGGTCGCCTACATCACGTTGGCCGGCCTGTTGCCCAAGCCAATCCGCCAGCTGTCCGAAGTCAGCTCGACCATCCAGAAAGGCGTGGCCGGTGCCGAAAGTATTTTCGAGCAGTTGGACGAAGACGTGGAAATCGATCGCGGCACCATCGAGCGCGACAAGGTCAGCGGCCGCCTGGAAGTGCGCAACCTGAACTTCACCTACCCGGGCACCGAGCGTCATGTGCTCAAGGACATCACTTTTACCGCAGAGCCCGGGCAGATGGTTGCCCTGGTGGGGCGTTCGGGTAGCGGCAAGTCGACACTGGCCAGCCTGATCCCGCGTTTCTACCACCATGAGAGCGGTGAGATCCTGCTCGACGGCGTGGAAATCGAAGACTATCGCCTGCTCAACCTGCGTCGGCACATCGCCCAGGTGACCCAGCATGTGACCCTGTTCAGCGACACGGTGACCAACAACATCGCCTACGGTGACCTGGCCGGCGCACCGCGGGCCGATGTCGAGGCGGCAGCGGCCGATGCCTATGCCAAGGACTTCATCGACCAGTTGCCCAAGGGCTTCGACACCCAGGTCGGCGAAAACGGCGTGCTGCTGTCCGGCGGCCAGCGCCAGCGCCTGGCAATCGCCCGGGCCTTGCTCAAGAACGCGCCATTGCTGATCCTCGACGAGGCCACCTCGGCGCTGGACACCGAATCGGAGCGCCATATCCAGGCCGCCCTGGACAAGGTCATGCAAGGTCGCACGACCCTGGTGATCGCTCACCGCCTGTCGACCATCGAGAAAGCCGACCTGATCCTGGTGATGGACGATGGCCGGATAGTCGAGCGCGGTACCCACGGCGAATTGCTGGCGCAAAACGGTTACTACGCCCGGCTGCATGCCATGGGCCTGGACGCGCCGATCCCGGCCGACATCACCTGATCTGCAGGAGCCGGCTTGTCGGCGATGGCCACCGCGGTTGCACTGAAAAACCGCGGTGGCCGCATCGCCGGCAAGCCGGCTCCTACATTGCACAAGCCTTTGACAACCCTGTGGTAATATCGCGCCCCTGTTCATTTTGTATGTGGGTTGCTCCATGAAGTTGTCCATGCCGCGATTCGATCAAGCCCCTGTCTTGGTGGTCGGCGATGTCATGCTCGACCGTTACTGGCATGGCGGTACCTCACGGATTTCCCCTGAGGCACCGGTACCGGTAGTCAAGGTCGAGCAAATCGAAGACCGTCCAGGTGGCGCTGCCAACGTTGCCCTCAATATTGCCGCCCTCGGCGCCCCGGCATCCCTCGTGGGTGTGACCGGCGACGACGAGGCTGCCGACAGCCTGGCCAACAGCCTGAAGGGTGCGGGTGTGCGTGCGCTGTTCCAGCGCATTCCCCACCAGCCGACCATCGTCAAGCTGCGGGTCATGAGTCGGCACCAGCAATTGCTGCGTATCGATTTTGAAGAACCCTTCGCCACCGATGCCCTGGTGCTCAGCGCCCAGGTCGACGAGATGCTCGAAGGCATCAAGGTGCTGGTGCTGTCCGACTACGGGAAAGGCGCCTTGAAAAACCATCAGGTACTGATCCAGGCCGCCAAGGCCCGGGGCATTCCGGTGCTGGCAGATCCCAAGGGCAAGGACTTCTCGATTTATCGGGGCGCCAGCCTGATCACGCCGAACCTCAGCGAATTTGAAACCATCGTCGGCGGTTGCGTCGATGAGCACGAGCTGGTGACCAAGGGCGCCCAACTCATGGCCGACCTCGACCTGGGTGCCTTGCTGGTGACCCGTGGCGAACACGGCATGACCTTGCTGCGTCCCGATCACCCGGCCATGCACCTGCCGGCGCGGGCCCGTGAAGTGTTCGACGTGACCGGTGCCGGTGACACCGTGATTTCCACCCTGGCCGCGGCAATTGCGGCGGGCGAGGAATTGCCCCATGCGGTGGCCCTGGCCAACCTGGCAGCAGGTATCGTGGTCGGCAAGCTCGGTACGGCGGCCATCAGTGCCCCTGAGCTGCGCCGCGCCATCCAGCGATCCGAAGGCTCGGAGCGCGGCGTGTTGAGCCTTGAGCAACTGTTGCTGGCGATTGACGATGCCCGTGCCCATAACGAGAGCATTGTCTTCACCAACGGTTGCTTCGACATCCTCCACGCCGGTCACGTGACCTACCTGGAGCAGGCGCGGGCCCAGGGCGATCGCTTGATCGTGGCAGTCAACGATGATGCGTCGGTCAGCCGCCTCAAGGGGCCAGGCCGGCCGATCAACAGTGTCGACCGTCGCATGGCGGTGCTGGCAGGTTTGGGTGCGGTGGACTGGGTGATCAGCTTTGCCGAGGCGACCCCGGAAAACCTGCTGGCCCAGGTCAAGCCGGACGTGCTGGTCAAGGGCGGTGATTATTCCGTCGACCAGGTGGTGGGTGCCGATATCGTCAGTGCCTACGGTGGCAAGGTCAAAGTGCTGGGGTTGGTGGAAAACAGCTCGACCACGGCGATTGTCGAGAAGATCCGCAATAACTGATGGTGGGAGCGGGTTCGTGTGGGAGCGGGCTTGCTCGCGAAAGCGGTGGGTCAGCTGGCAGATGCAGTGACTGATACACCGCCTTCGCGAGCAAGCCCGCTCCCACATTTGACTGCCGCGACCTGACGTCCGGTTACCGGTTGGCTTTTTTCTTCGGCACGATCTTGCGCAAGATCTGCCGCGCCTTACCCGTCAAGCGCTTCAGCTTCGACTCTTTCTCGGGTGCACTCAGCCCCTGCTGGCGCAGCCAGTCCTTCCAGCGGATCCGCTCATCCCGCACGATCCAGCCTTCCTGCTGGGCAAAGCTTTCAGCCAGATACAACCCTCGCGTACTCGCCGGATACAGCTGATCCTTCTTCAAGGTATAAAGCTCCGCACACGGCTGCCCGTCCTTCAGCGGCATCAGGTACAGGTCCGGGCGCTGGCGGTCCAGGCGGGCCACCAATTGGTCGCCCTCCAGGCGCTCGTCCACATGAAACAGGCTCAGGGACTTCGCCTCCTTGGGCACTTCCAGGCGCAAGTCATAAATCAACTGCAGCGAAGCCGTGGGCAGGTGCACGTAGGCGCGTGGTCGTTCAATCAATTGCATGGTGGCGCAGCGCACCGGGCGCGCGGCCCCGGACAGCGGTGAGAGGCGGAACGGCAACGCTTCGCGGTAGTGCAGGGCCGACGAGTAGGGCGCCGGCAGCCAGGTGTCATTGAAACGACCGCCCAGCCAGCCTTCCGGGGTTTCCAGCAGGCATTCCTCGGCGATTTCCTGGATGGCGGTGTGCAGTGGCAGGTTCAGTTCGTGGGCCGGCACATAGCCGGAGATCAGCTTGAGCACGACGTCGCCACGGTCTTGTCGGCGCTGGCGCACCAGCACCCAGTAATCTCGGTTCTGCCAGTGCAGCGTCAGGCGCACCGAGACCCCAAGGTTGGCCAGCTCCAGCACGAAACGCTCGGTGTCTTTCACCTCCACCGGCTTGCGCCGTTGCAGGGTCTGGGCGAAGTTGAGCGGCATGCCGACGCTCTGGTAGCTCAAGCCTTCGGGGGTTGCTTCGACGTGCAGCGGCAGTGTCTTGAAGTTGCTGGGGTTCTTTCTTATGAGCGTTCGCGGCATGTCGGCTCCTTCTTGCGTCGGGGTCGGCCGCGTCGGCGGCATCAGAGTTGGCGAATGACCTTGGCAGCGGTCGCCACGTTGTGGGCGAGGTGCAGCGGATTAATGGTCCCGACAATAGCACTGGCAACGCCAGTTTGCGCAAACAACAGCATGAAACTGGCGTGAATTGGATCCACTCCGGATTCCAGGCAGACATGGCCACTGGCTAGTGCCTTTTTCACCAGGATGCCCTTGCCGTGTGCGGCGGCATAATCAATGACGGCTTTCTCGGCCTGTTCGTTCAAATTGTAGGTGACCATGGCGCAATCACCTTGTTCCAGAGCCTTTACACCGCCCTCGACGGTTTTGCCGGAGAAGCCGAAACCACGGATCTTGCCCTCGCGCTTGAGGTCTTCCAGGGTCTGGTAAACCTCGCAATCATTGAGGATATGCAGGTCGTTGCCGTCGGAGTGCACCAGCACCAGGTCGATAAAATCCGTTTCCAGTCGTTTCAGGCTGCGCTCCACCGAAAGCCGGGTGTGGGCTGCGCTGAAGTCGTGATGGGATACGCCTTCGGCAAATTCTTCGCCCACCTTGCTGACAATTACCCATTCCTGGCGCTGGCCGCGCAACAGCGGGCCCAGGCGTTCTTCGCTGCGGCCATAGGCGGGCGCAGTGTCGATCAGGTTGATGCCCAATTGCCGGGCCTGGCGTAACAGCATCCGCGCCGCATCGTCATCGGGAATCTGGAAGCCACTGGGGTATTTCACGCCTTGGTCGCGGCCCAGCTTGACGGTGCCCAGGCCCAGCGGCGAGACCAGCAGGCCGGTGCTGCCCAGCGGGCGGTGGAGGTCGTGCAGAGTCGGCAGGGTCATGGCAGCAGTTGCTCCCAGGCGGGTTGGGCGATGGCGGGTTTCGGCAGCTCGGGCAGTTTTTCGGTAGTTCCTGGCTTGATGCCGTCACGTTCCAGTGCGTTGATCACTCGATCGGCGAAATCCGGTGCCAATGCCAGCTTGGTCGGCCAGCCCACCAACAGGCGATCCTGTTCGGCGAGGAACGCGTTGTCCGGGCGGGTCAGGCCTGACTGCAATGGTTCGGCGCGGTCGACGCGCAAGGTGGCCCATTGGGTCTGGCTCATGTCGATCCAGGGCAGCAACTGCCCCAGCTCTTTTTGGGCGGTGGCGATCTGTTGCTCCGGGGTGCGGGCCACACCTTCGGCTTCGGCGATATCGCCGCCCAGGTACCACACCCAATTGCCGTCGGCGGCGGGATGCGTGGTCACGGTGATGCGCGGCTTGGTGCCGCCCCCCAGGCAGTGGGCGTACAGCGGCTTCAGGCCGGGGCCCTTGGCGATGATCATGTGCAGCGGTCGGCGTTGCATGGCGGGCTGGCTCAGGCCCAGGGCGCCGAGCAGGTCAGCGGTGCCGCCGCCGGCGCTGACGACGATACGCTGGGCGCGGATCTCACGGCCATCGACCTTCAGGCCGACCAGAGTGCCTTGTTCCAGCAAGGGTTCGATCTGTTTACCCGCGAGCAAACCGTCGCCGGCCAGTTGGGCCAGGCGTTCGATAAGGCTTGGGACGTCGATCACCAGTTCGGCCAGGCGATAGACCTTGCCCTTGAAGCGGCGATCTTGCAGGGCCGGTGGCAGGTCATCGCCCTTCACTTGATCCACGCGGCCACGCACGGCCTTGCTCGCGAAGAAACTGGTGAGGTTGCCGGCGATGGTGCCCGGCGACCACAAATAGTGGGCTTCGGACAGCAGGCGCACACCGGAGAGATCCAGTTCACCGTTGCCCGCCAGGGCTTCGCGCCAGCGGCGGGGCATGTCGGCGATGGCTTCGGAGGCACCGGTCAGGGCGCCGTGCAGTGCATATTTGGCGCCGCCGTGGATGATCCCCTGGGACTTCACGCTTTGCCCGCCACCGAGGGTGGCGCTTTCCACCAATACCGTGGAAAAGCCCTGGCGGCGCAGGCGCGCATTGAGCCAGAGGCCGGCAACCCCGGCGCCGACAATCAGAACGTCGGTGGAAATAACGGATGGCATGCAGCGACCTCAGTGTTCAAGACAGGCTGCGCAGTATACAGGCTCATGAAGTGAATCTTCGCCCCAACGCTCCCTGATGACAGACGCACCGCAGGAGCTGTCGAGTGGAACGAGGCTGCGAGTTTCGGCCTCAATTGAATCTCACTTGGACGCTCAGTGCCCGGCCGTTTTCGAGAACAACTGAATCACCACCACGCCCAGCACAATCAGGCCCATGCCCAGCATCGCCGGGATATCCAGTTTCTGCCCGTAGATAAACAGCGCGGCGATGCTGACCATCACGATGCCCATCCCGGCCCACACTGCATACGCGACACCCACCGGCACGGTGCGCACCACCAGCGTGAGCATCCAGAAGGCCACGCCGTAGCCGACGATCACCAGCAACAACGGGATTGGCGTGCTGAAACCCTTGATCGCTTTCATGGAAACGGTGGCGATCACTTCCGAGCAGATGGCAATGGCCAGGTAATAGTAGGCGGCGTTCATGGGGTAAATCCTCGGTACAGGGTCGCTTGATAAGGTTGGCATTTTAGAGACTTACCAGATGCGGTAAAGTCATTACCTATCCGAATTGAAGATGGGTTGAGCCATGAGCGTGCAGTGGAGTCTTGAGCAAATGCGCCTGTTTGTCAGCGTCGCCGAGCAGCGTTCATTTTCGGCGGTGGCGCGGGACCAGCGTCGGGCACAATCGGCAGTCAGCAATGGGATTGCCCTGTTGGAGGCGGACCTGGGCGTATCCCTGTTTGACCGCAGCAGCGGCCGCCAGCCCCGTTTGACCGAGGCGGGCACGGCACTGCTCGAGGAGGCGCGGGAAGTCTTGCGCCAGTGCGAGCGCCTGAATGGCCGTGCCTTGTCATTGATGCGCGGTGAAGAGGCGCGCCTGCGCCTGGCCCAGGATGAAGCCATGCTCTATCAGCCGGTGCTCGATAGCCTCGAAGCGCTGGCGGGAAAATTTCCCAGCCTGGAAGTGCAGTTGTCCAGCGCCGCCCAAGGCGATGTCGCGCGCAAGCTGGTGGAGCGCAAGGCGGATCTGGGCCTGCTGTTCTATCACGATCAGATCCCCGAAGCGTTGGAGCGCCGCGTGCTGGGCAGTGTGGAGATGGTGACCGTGTGCGGTATCGGGCATCCCATGGCCAAGGAACAGTTCGTGGATTGCCAGCGCCTGGCGCAGTTTCGCCAATTGCTGATGGCGACCCAGACCAGTGTGTATCCCGGCAGCGAGGCCGCCAGCCCGCAAGTGTGGCGGGCTGACAGTTTCTACGTGCTGGCCGAATGGCTTGCGCGCGGCCTGGGTTGGGCCTGGTTGCCGCGGCATGTGGTGCAGTATCCGGCCTATCAGAACCAGATGGTCGAACTGAACAGCGAATGGACCCCGCCGGCGCTGGTGGTGGAGCTGGTCTGGCGCCGCGACGAGCCCCTCGGCCCGGCCGCGCGTTTCCTCGCCGAACGTTTTGCCGAGTGCTTGCAGGCGATCGACTGAAAAAGCCGATAAACTCCGCCGCCATGAATAGAACTCTCTACAGCTGTCTGTTTTACCTGGCGCTGCCGTTGGTGGCTTTACGTCTGTGGCTGCGGGCCCGCAAAGCGCCTGCTTACGCGAAGCGCGTGGGTGAACGCTTCTCCTGGGGCTTGCCGGTGATGCAACCCGGCGGGATCTGGGTGCATGCGGTGTCGGTGGGCGAAAGCATCGCCGCTGCGCCGATGATTCGCGGGCTGCTGGAACGTTATCCACAGCTGCCGATCACCGTCACCTGCATGACGCCTACTGGTTCCGAGCGCATCCAGGCGTTGTTCGCCAACGAGCCGCGCATCCAGCACTGCTACCTGCCGTACGATTTGCCCTGTGCGGCCAAGCGGTTTCTCGATCGTGTGCAGCCGAAACTGGCGGTGATCATGGAGACCGAACTGTGGCCCAACCATATTCACCAGTGCGCCAAACGCGGGATTCCCGTGGCATTGGCCAACGCGCGGCTGTCGGCTCGCTCGGCCAAGGGCTACGGGCGTTTCGCCAGGCTGACCGCGCCGATGCTGGCGGAAATGAGCCTGTTCGCCGTCCAGACCGAAACCGAGGCCGAGCGTTTTCGCAGCCTGGGTGCACGGCCCGAGACTGTCGAAGTCACCGGCTCGATCAAGTTCGACCTGGCCATCGACCCGCAACTGCTGGCGCTCGCCGCCGCGTTGCGTGAACAGTGGCACGCCAGTGAACGCCCGGTGTGGATCGCCGCCAGCACCCACGAAGGCGAAGACGAAGTGGTGCTCGCTGCCCATCGCCAGTTGCTTGCCAGTTATCCCAATGCGTTGCTGATCCTGGTGCCGCGCCATCAGGAGCGCTTCAACCCGATGTTCGAGCTGTGCCAGCAACAGGGTTTCGCCACGGTGCGTCGCTCCAGCGGCGAGGCGGTGACGGCGCAAACCTCGGTGCTGCTGGGCGACACCATGGGCGAGTTGCTGTTTCTGTATGCCCTGGCCGACAGCGCTTTTGTCGGCGGTAGCCTGGTTGCCACGGGCGGGCATAACCCGTTGGAGCCGGCGGCCTTGGCCAAGCCGGTGATCTGCGGGCCCCACGTGTTCAACTTCCTGGAAATCAGCGCAATGATGCGCGACGCCGGCGCGTTGCAGGAAGTGGACGATGCCGAGGGTTTGGCGGTGGCGGTGCAGCGTTTGTTCGAGCTGCCGCAGGACGCGCAGAAGATGGGGCAGGCGGGGCTGGCGGTGATGCGCGCCAATCAGGGGGCATTGAAGCGTTTGCTGGACGGATTGGGCAGACTGCTTAACGTCTAACAACACAAATCAAATGTGGGAGCGGGCTTGCTCGCGAATGCGCAGTGTCAGTCAGCGAATAAGTCGACTGATACACCGCTTTCGCGAGCAAGCCCGCTCCCACATTGGGTTAACGGGCGGTCTTAGTAACCCGGGTTAGCCTTCAGCTGCGCCGCGGCGGCCTTGGCCAGGTCCGGCGGCAGGAAGTCCTTGTCCGGGTTGTAGTCGGCCTTCAGGTAACGCGCCAGATCCTGCAAGTCCCCCGGGTTCAACGTGCCCGCCGCCTGCTTCAAGCGCAGGTTGTCGAGGATGTAGTCGTAGCGGCTGTTGTTGTAGTTGCGCACCGAGGTGTACAGCTGGCGCTGGGCGTCCAGCACATCGACGATATTGCGCGTGCCCACCTGGTAACCGATTTCCGTGGCTTCCACCGCGCTCTGGTTGGAGATGATCGACTGGCGGCGCGCCTGTACCTGCTCCACATCGGTGTTCACCGCGCGGTGCAGGTTGCGGGTGTTTTCCACCACCTGGCGACGCAGGCCTTCGCGCTGCTGCTCGGTCTGCCCCAGGCGGGAATAGGATTCGCGCACTTGCGAGCTGGTCAGGCCGCCGCTGTATAGCGGGATGCTCAACTGCAAGCCTACGGTGCGTTGCGACACGTCACCGTGATACGGCTGGCCAAAGGCGCTCGGGTTGCTGAAGCCCAGGGCGTCGTTGTCACCTTTTTCATATTGCGCCACGGCATCCAGCGTCGGCGCGTGGCCGGCCTTGCGTTGCTTGAGGGTTTCTTCGGCGGCGGTGACGGCATAGTTGCTGGCCAGCAGGTTCAGGTTCTGGCGGCCGGCGGTTTCGACCCAGGCCTTGGCGTCGTTCGGCGCCGGTGGCAGCACCGGCAGCGTGTGGACGATGCCCTGGATCGAGTTGTACTGGCGGTTGGTCAGGGTGATCAGCGCTTCGAAGGCGTCGTCCACCTGGCGCTGGGCCAGGATGCGATTGGCCCGTGCGGTGTCGTAGCTGGCCTGGGATTGCAGCACGTCGGTCTTGTCCGACAGGCCGACGTCAAAGCGTTCGTTGGACTGGTCCAGTTGGCGTTTGAACGCGGCTTCTTCGGCCTTGGTGGACGCCAGGTTGTCCTGGGCCCGCAGCACGGCGAAGTAGTTTTCGGCGCTTTGCAGGATCAGGTTCTGTTCGGTGGCCGAGAGTTGCAGCGCGGCCTGCTCGTTGACGGCTTCAGCGGCTTGCAGCTGGAACCAGCGATCAGCGCGGAACAGCGGCTGGCTCAAGGTCGCGCGCCAGGAATGGGCGTCGCGGTTGACCGTGGCGGCGGGCTGGTCCAGCTGGGTGCGCACATTGTTGATGTCGGCACCGGCCGACAGGTTCGGCAGCAACCCGGCGCGGGCCTGGGGCACCACTTCTTTCTGCGCGCCGTATTGGGCGCGGGCGGCGGCCAGGTCGGCGTTGTTGTCCACCGCTTCCTGGTAGACGCTGACCAGGTCGGTTTTGGTCGTCAGGGGCGCTTCAGCTGCCCAGACCAGTCCGTTGGTCGCACAAGACACGGCAAGAGCCAGTGAAAGTTTGCGCAGCATGAGGCGATCCCTAGAATAAATATTACAGCGATAATTTGGAGCCCAAGGCTAAGGCGGCCCATTCCTGGCGTCAAGACCTCAGGCAGTCACCGAGTGTAGTGGCGCTATCACGGCACAACAATCCTGTAATTACGCCATTCATCACGATGAATGCACCGCCGTTGGCAATTTGCCTGCTCCATGGTCTAGACTGGCCGCGTTCTTGTCGGGGTGCCTTGTTGGAAGGCTGAGATCGGTAAATACCGGATCCCGTTGAACCTGATCAGGTTAGCGCCTGCGTAGGGAACAAGATTTCTCGTCACCCGGCGAGTCCTCTTGTGCTTCGTCCGGGATGTTGTTCGACAATCGAACAGCCCGTGCGCCAAGCACAGCACTGTCACAGTGCGTCCATCCGTCACAGGTTCACTCCGACAAAAATCCACCGCCTGGATAGTTGGAGAGCCCGTGATGAGCATCGAATTAAAAAGCCAAAAATCAAAAAACACCGTGCACTTGAGTGAATCGGCCAAGGTCGACTCCGGTTCCGTGCAGCCGTTTACCCGCTCGCAAAAAATCTACGTCCAGGGCACCCGTCCGGATATCCGCGTGCCGATGCGTGAAGTCAGTCTCGACGTGACCCCCACCGACTTCGGCGGCGAAATCAATGCGCCCGTAGTGGTCTACGACACCTCAGGCCCCTACACCGACCCGAACGTGATCATCGACGTGCGCAAAGGCCTGGGCGATGTGCGCTCGCCGTGGATCGAATCCCGCGGCGACACTGAGCGCCTGTCGGGCTTGAGCTCGCACTTCGGTCAGCAGCGCCTGAGCGATGCCGAGCTGACCGCGCTGCGTTTTGCCCACGTGAAAAACCCGCGCCGTGCCAAGGCCGGGGCCAACGTCACCCAGATGCACTACGCCCGCAAAGGCATCATCACCGCCGAGATGGAATACGTCGCCATCCGCGAAAACATGAAGCTGGAAGAGGCCCGCGCCGCCGGCCTGCTGGACCAGCAACACGCCGGCCACAGCTTCGGTGCCAGCGTGCCGAAAATCATCACCCCGGAATTTGTGCGCGAAGAAATCGCCCGTGGCCGCGCGATCATCCCGGCCAACATCAACCACACCGAACTGGAACCGATGATCATCGGCCGTAACTTCCTGGTGAAGATCAACGGCAACATCGGCAACAGCGCCCTGGGTTCGTCCATCGAAGAAGAAGTGGCGAAACTGACGTGGGGCATTCGCTGGGGTTCGGACACGGTGATGGACCTGTCCACCGGCAAGCACATCCATGAAACCCGCGAGTGGATCATCCGCAACTCGCCGGTGCCGATCGGTACCGTGCCGATCTACCAGGCCCTGGAAAAAGTCGGCGGCGCCGCTGAAGACCTGACCTGGGAGCTGTTCCGCGACACCCTGATCGAACAGGCCGAGCAGGGCGTCGACTACTTCACCATCCACGCCGGCGTATTGCTGCGCTATGTACCGCTGACCGCCAAGCGCGTCACCGGCATCGTGTCCCGTGGTGGTTCGATCATGGCCAAGTGGTGCCTGGCGCACCACAAAGAGAACTTCACCTACACCCATTTCGACGAAATCTGCGAAATCATGAAGGCCTACGACGTCAGCTTCTCCCTGGGAGACGGCCTGCGCCCGGGCTCGATTGCCGACGCCAACGACGCCGCGCAATTCGGCGAGCTGGAAACCCTCGGCGAGTTGACCAAGATTGCCTGGAAGCACGACGTGCAAACCATGATCGAAGGCCCGGGCCACGTGCCGATGCAGTTGATCAAGGAGAACATGGACAAGCAGCTGGAGTGCTGCGACGAAGCGCCGTTCTACACCCTCGGTCCGCTGACCACCGACATCGCCCCGGGTTATGACCACATCACTTCGGGCATCGGGGCGGCGATGATCGGCTGGTTCGGTTGCGCGATGCTCTGCTACGTCACGCCGAAGGAGCATTTGGGCCTGCCGAACAAGGACGATGTGAAGACCGGGATCATCACCTACAAGATCGCGGCCCATGCGGCGGACTTGGCCAAGGGGCATCCGGGGGCGCAGATTCGTGACAACGCGTTGAGCAAGGCGCGCTTTGAATTCCGTTGGGAGGACCAGTTCAACCTGGGCCTGGACCCGGACACGGCGCGTTCTTACCACGATGAAACCTTGCCGAAGGACTCGGCCAAGGTCGCGCATTTCTGCTCGATGTGCGGGCCGAAATTCTGCTCGATGAAGATCACCCAGGAAGTGCGTGAGTACGCGGCCAACCAGCGCATTGAAGCGGTGGATGTGGACGTGGCCAAGGGACTGGCGGAGCAGGCGGAGCGGTTCAAGCAGGAAGGTAGCCAGCTGTACAAAAAGGTCTGAATCAGAACCTGTGGCGAGGGAGCTTGCTCCCGCTGGAGTGCGCAGCGCTCCCGGAATCTGGATCGGTGTCTTGACTGACACTCATCGGTTGCAGGTTTTGGGGCGGCTTCGCCGCCCAGCGGGAGCAAGCTCCCTCGCCACAGGGGACTTTGCTGATTCAAATAATAGTGTCCCTCTGAGATAGCACCCTTGAGCATTCAACCCAGCACCTATTCCCCAGACATCGCGGTGCCCACCGACAAACGCGTCTTCGGCGCCCGCGATCTCTTTTCCCTGTGGTTCTCCCTGGGCATCGGCCTGATGGTCCTGCAAACCGGCGCACTGTTGGCGCCGGGCCTGGGCCTCTCCGGTTCCTTGCTGGCGATTTTCCTCGGCACTTTGGTCGGCGTGCTGTTGCTGGCCGCCGTCGGCGTGATCGGCAGCGACACCGGCCTGTCGTCCATGGCCGCCCTGAAACTCAGCCTCGGCACCAAGGGCGCAAGCCTGCCGGCGCTGCTGAACCTGCTGCAGCTGATCGGCTGGGGCTCGTTCGAAATCATCGTGATGCGCGACGCCGCCAGCCTGTTGGGCGCCCGCGCGTTCAGCGAAGGCAGCCTGCTGACCAGCCCATTGTTCTGGACCCTGGTATTCGGCGCCCTCGCGACCTTGCTTGCCGTCAGCGGTCCGCTGACTTTTGTGCGGCAGATCCTGCGTAAATGGGGCATCTGGCTGCTGCTGGCCGCCTGCCTGTGGCTGACCTGGAACCTGTTTGCCAAAGCCGACCTGGCCGCTCTCTGGGCCCAGGCTGGTGACGGTTCGATGCCGTTTGCCGTTGGCTTCGATATCGCGATTGCCATGCCGCTGTCCTGGCTGCCACTGATTGCCGACTACTCACGTTTCGGCAAACGCGCGAAAAACGTGTTCGGCGGCACGGCACTGGGTTTCTTCATCGGTAACTTCTGGCTGATGAGCCTTGGCGTGGCCTACACCCTGGCGTTTGCGCCGAGCGGTGAAGTGAATGCGTTGCTGCTGGCATTGGCCGGAGCCGGCCTGGGGATTCCTCTGCTGCTGATCCTGTTGGATGAATCAGAAAACGCGTTCGCCGATATTCACTCGGCGGCGGTGTCCAGCGGGATTCTGTTGCGCTTGAAAGTCGAGCACCTGGCATTGGCCATTGGCGTTATCTGCACGCTGATCGCCTGCTTTGCACCGTTGGCGCAGTACCAGAACTTCCTGCTGCTGATCGGCTCGGTGTTCGCGCCGCTGTTCGGCGTGGTGCTGGTGGATCACTTCATCCTGCGCCGTCGTGGCCATGGTGTTGCCGCCAACCTGCGCTGGCCGGCACTGCTGGCGTGGCTTGGAGGGATCAGCACCTATCACCTGTTGGCGAATCTGTACCCGGATGTCGGCGCGACCCTGCCGGCGCTGGTGCTGGCAGGGCTGTTGCACTTCATCCTGGGCCGGGCCTTCAGTGGCGTGCGGGCACCAGCTCAGGCTTGATCACGCCGGTGAGGCGCGCATAGGGGATGGTCATTTCGATCAGCCCCAATGCGTACGGCGCGATGGTGGTCACGTTGTACTTGAGCACCACGCCATTGCTGGTCAGCGCCACATTCGGGGTTTTCTGGAACGGCCAGTTCTTCACGAACTCCGGGTCACGGTCCATCTGCGAGTTGATCAGCCAGTTGTTGTGGGCGACTTTCGCGGTCTTCCAGAATGCATCTTCCTGGCCTGGCAACAGCATGTCGGTCAGGCTCAGCTCTTTGTGCAGCAGGCGTGAATAGTTGATGAAGCCGCGGCCCGGCTCGCCGTGGGCGGTGCCGGTGTCCAGGTAGCTGGACACTTCGATGATCACCAGTCCGTCATGCTGCTCACGTACCTTGGCCTGCAAGTACATGCTGTTGCGGTCCGGGGACTCACGCAAGAACTTGTCGCGGTAGGCGTTCAGGGTGGCGGGCATGGCCTGGCCAGGTGAAGTGCGGGCCATCTGCAGCAGGCGCTGTTCGATGATCTGGTCCAACTGCGGCTCGGACGGGAAGTGCACGGTATCGATATTTACCAGCGGGCAATCCGGACTGCTGCAGCCGGGTTTGATCTGCTCGGAGGCGTCGGCGGTGGTGTCCAGCGGCTTCAGGTAGGCCGGTTGGAACAGGCTCTGGCAAGCACCCAGGGTCAAGGCGATACAGGCCACGGAGGCGATTTTTAAAAGCGACATGTGTGTCCTTCATAAATCGAGGAAAGGTGAAAATGTGGAGCTTCGACTCCCGACAAGGCAGTCAGTTCGCCACTAAGCTGATTAGAGTGAGTTTGACGCCCGCCGTCTATCCCGGCAACCGGAAAGGGGCTGCATCAAGGGGCACGAGCGCGTTAGGATGGCGCGATGTCGAGGCCGCCTCGACACCGCAAGGCAATAAACGAGGGTTGATATGACGGACACAGCGAAATCGACGCCGAGCAAGGTCGAGATTGTTCAGCGCGACAATGCCTACAAGGGCTTCTACAAACTGGATCGGCTGAAACTGCGGCACGAGAAGTTTGATGGCGGCATGAGCCGTGAACTCAATCGCGAAGTCTTTGTGCGTCATGACGCCGTGTGTGTACTGCCCTACGACCCGCAGCGCGATGAAGTGGTGCTGATCGAGCAGTTTCGCGTCGGCGCCATGGGGCGTACCGACAACCCGTGGCTGATCGAAATGGTCGCCGGCCTGATCGACAAGGATGAGCAACCGGAGGAGGTTGCACACCGCGAAGCCGAGGAGGAAGCTGGCCTTACATTCTCCGCACTCTGGCCGATCACCAAGTACTTTCCGTCGCCGGGTGGCAGCACCGAATTTGTCCACTTGTTCCTGGGCCGTTGCGAAAGCGCCGGGGCCGGTGGCGTCCATGGACTGGAAGAGGAAGCCGAAGATATCCGCGTCACCGTCTGGGCCTTTGAAGATGCCCTGCAGGCGGTACGTGACGGTAAAATTTCCAACGCAGCGAGCATTATTGCCCTGCAATGGCTTGCGCTTAATCGCGCGGAAGTGAGGGGGTTATGGCAGTAAAGGCACGGGAGCGATATCGGGTTGACCTGATCGGGCTGCAAGCAGCCTGCGAGGCCAACTATGCACGGCTGATGCGGCTGCTGCCGGACATGCGCCACACCCCCGAGGCGCGGCGCATTGCCGTGACTCACGGCGACCAGATGCTCGGCGTGCTGACCCTGGAAGTGATCGTGAACTGCCCGTACACCACCACTTTGCGGGTGCGTCAGGAGCACAGCCTGCCGTGGCTGCCGGTGCCGCAGCTGGAAGTGCAGGTGTACCACGACGCACGCATGGCCGAAGTGATCAGCGCCGAACATGCACGACGCTTTCGCAGCATCTATCCTTACCCCAACGTGTTCATGCACCAACCCGATGAGAAAGCACAGCTCAATGTGTTCCTCGGTGAATGGTTGAGTCACTGCCTGGCCCTGGGCCACGAGTTCGAAGTCGTTCGATAGATGTGAACTGCGTCCGCTTCACGGGTTTCCTCTTTGTGTCCTGCCCCAGCATAATCGCCTCAAATGTCCATTCCTGTGATCACGCCCTGGGAGAACGCCTTGCCGAGCGTATCCGCCATGAACCCTGACGCTTCGGCGTTGCTGGTGCAGTTGTCCGACAGTCACCTGTTTGCCGAGGCGGACGGCGGCCTGCTGGGCATGAATACCCGCGAGAGCCTGCAACGGGTGATCGACACGGTGTTGGTGCAGCAGCCGCAGATTGATCTGGTGCTGGCCACCGGGGATTTGTCCCAGGACGGTACGCTGGAGTCGTATCAGGCGTTTCGTGACATGACGCGGCAGATTCAGGCGCCGGCGCGCTGGATCCCGGGGAATCACGATGAGCCGCAGGTGATGCTGCAAGCGGCGATCAACAGTGCGTTGCTGGAACCGGTGGTGGATGTGGGTAACTGGCGGATTACCCTGCTGGACTCGGCGGTGCCGGGCTCGGTGCCGGGGTATTTGCAGGACCAGCAACTGCAACTGTTGGCGCAATCGTTGAGTGAGGCGCCGACTCGGCATCATCTGGTGTGTTTTCACCATCATCCGGTGTCGATTGGGTGCGCTTGGATGGAGCCCATCGGTTTGCGCAATCCTGAGGCGTTGTTTGCGGTGCTGGATCGGTTTCCGCAGGTGCGGGCGGTGCTTTGGGGGCATGTGCATCAGGAAATTGACCGGGAGCGCAATGGGGTGCGTTTGTTGGCTTCGCCTTCTACCTGTATTCAGTTCGCTCCCGGGAGTGAGGATTTCAGCGTGAGTGAGCAGGCACCCGGGTATCGCTGGCTGCGGTTGCATGCCGACGGGCGGTTGGAAACCGGTGTGGAGCGGGTGCAGGGCTTCGCGTTTCAGGTGGATTACGGTAGCAACGGCTACTGAGATTTCCCTGTAAACTGCGCCTCTTTGGCAGACCCACAGAGGACCCGGAATGTCCGCATCGATCTTGTATATCCACGGTTTCAACAGCGCACCAGCCTCCAACAAGGCCAGGCAGTTGATCACCGTGATGGACAGCCTCGGTCTGGCCGACCAACTGCGCGTGCCGGCCCTGCATCACCACCCCCGCCAGGCGATCCCCCAGTTGGAGGCGGCTATCCGTGACCTCGGAAGGCCACTGCTGGTAGGCAGCTCACTCGGCGGCTACTATGCAACCCATCTTGCCGAACGCCATGGCCTCAACGCCTTGCTGGTCAACCCGGCAGTCAGCCCTCATCGGATGTTCGACGGTTACCTGGGCACCCAGAAGAACCTCTACACCGATGAGACCTGGGAGCTGACCCACGACCACGTCGCGGCCCTGGCCGAGCTGGAAGTGCCGGCGCCCCAGGACGCCCAGCGTTATCAGGTGTGGTTGCAGACCGGCGATGAAACACTGGATTATCGCCTCGCCCAGCAGTATTACCGGGCCTGTGCCTTGCGCATCCAGGCCGGTGGCGATCACGGTTACCAGGGCTTCGCCCAACAGTTACCGGCGCTGTTGAGTTTTGCCGGCATAGGCTCCGATCAGTACCAATCCTTCGATTTCACCGCATTGTGAAACCGCAGGTTACTTTTTAATCGAACGACTCACGACGAGACCCCATGGCCACTCCCAGCGCTAGCTCTTATAACGCCGACGCCATCGAAGTCCTCTCGGGCCTCGACCCGGTGCGCAAACGCCCCGGCATGTACACCGACACCAGTCGGCCGAACCACCTTGCCCAGGAAGTCATCGACAACAGCGTCGACGAAGCCTTGGCCGGGCACGCCAAGTCGGTACAAGTCATCCTTCACGCCGACCATTCCCTGGAAGTGTCCGACGACGGTCGTGGCATGCCGGTGGACATTCACCCGGAAGAGGGTGTGTCGGGCGTCGAGCTGATCCTCACCAAGCTGCACGCCGGCGGCAAGTTCTCCAACAAGAACTACCAGTTCTCCGGTGGCTTGCACGGTGTGGGTATTTCCGTGGTCAACGCCCTGTCGAACCACGTACGGGTCAAGGTCAAGCGCGACGGCAACGAGTATCAGATGACTTTCGCCGATGGCTACAAGGCCACCGACCTGGAAGTGATCGGCACCGTCGGCAAGCGCAACACCGGCACCAGCGTGTACTTCGCGCCGGACCCGAAATACTTCGATTCACCCAAATTCTCCATCAGCCGCCTCAAGCATGTGCTCAAGGCCAAGGCTGTTCTGTGCCCGGGCCTGCTGGTCAGCTTTGAAGACAAAGGCACCGGCGAAAAGGTCGAGTGGCATTACGAAGACGGCCTGCGGTCCTACCTGGAAGACTCCGTCAGCGAATTCGAGCGCCTGCCGAACGAGCCGTTCTGCGGCAGCCTGGCGGGTAATAAAGAAGCCGTGGACTGGGCCTTGTTGTGGCTGCCGGAAGGTGGCGACAGCGTCCAGGAAAGCTACGTCAACCTGATCCCGACGGCCCAGGGCGGTACCCACGTCAACGGTTTGCGCCAGGGCTTGCTGGATGCCATGCGCGAATTCTGCGAATACCGCAGCCTGCTGCCGCGCGGCGTGAAGCTGGCGCCGGAAGACGTCTGGGAGCGGATCGCGTTCGTCCTGTCGATGAAAATGCAGGAGCCGCAATTCTCCGGCCAGACCAAGGAGCGCCTGTCGTCCCGTGAGGCAGCGGCGTTTGTCTCCGGGGTGGTCAAGGATGCCTTCAGCCTGTGGCTCAACGAACACCCTGAATTGGGCCTGGCCCTGGCGGAGCTGGCGATCAACAACGCCGGCCGTCGCCTGAAGGCCAGCAAGAAAGTCGAGCGCAAGCGCATCACCCAGGGTCCGGCACTGCCGGGCAAGCTGGCGGATTGCGCCGGGCAAGACCCGATGCGTTCCGAACTGTTCCTGGTGGAAGGTGATTCTGCCGGCGGTTCCGCCAAGCAAGCGCGGGACAAGGAATTCCAGGCGATCCTGCCGCTGCGGGGCAAGATTCTCAACACCTGGGAAGTCGATGGCAGCGAAGTGCTGGCCAGCCAGGAAGTGCACAACATCGCCGTGGCCATCGGTGTCGACCCGGGCGCGGCGGACATGAGTCAGCTGCGCTACGGCAAGATCTGCATCCTCGCCGACGCCGACTCCGACGGCTTGCACATTGCGACCTTGCTCTGTGCACTGTTCGTCCAGCATTTCCGCCCGTTGGTGGATGCCGGTCACGTCTATGTCGCCATGCCGCCTTTGTACCGCATCGACTTGGGCAAGGAGATTTTCTACGCCCTGGACGAAGCCGAGCGCGATGGCATCCTCGATCGCCTGGTGGCCGAGAAGAAACGCGGCAAGCCGCAGGTCACCCGATTCAAGGGCCTGGGTGAGATGAACCCGCCGCAGCTGCGGGAAACCACCATGGACCCGAACACCCGGCGCCTGGTGCAGTTGACCCTGGAAGATTTCGCCGCTACCTCGGAAATGATGGACATGTTGCTGGCGAAGAAACGCGCGCCGGATCGCAAGAACTGGCTGGAGTCCAAGGGTAACCTGGCCGAGGTTCTGGGCTGATGCGCAGCAGTTTCGCCCTGGCGATTCTGTTGTTGAGCGGGTTGGCGACCACCTCGGCGGTCGCGGCGCCCGTGGCTGAGCTGAAGCTGTTGTCGGAACACCCGGTGGAAGGCATGCGCGGCGGCAACCTGTCGGGCCTGGCCTTATGCGGTAGCGAATTGTGGACAGTCTCCGATCGCGATGACGACCAGATCTACCGGCTCGATACCGCCGGTGACGTCTGGAAAGCAGAGAAATACGGGATTGATGTGCCGCCGGTGCCGGCGTCGGGTTTGCCCTTTGGCCTGCGCTCACGCACCAGGGCAGCTGCGTTGATTCGTGGTGGTGATCTGGATTTTGAAGGCATCAGCTGCGATGCGGCGGGTAACCGTTACATTGTCAGCGAAGCCCACGCGGCGGTTCTCAGGGTGCCTTTCTCCTCAGAACACGGTGAAACGGAGTGGCTGAAGATCGCCCCGGGCATGGTTCGCGAAGCTCGGGCCAGTGGCATGTTGCTGCACTTCAACGCGCTGTTTGAAGGCATCGTGGTGAACCCGGAAGGCAATCAAATCTGGCTCGCAGCAGAGCGTGAGCGGCGCGGGTTGATCTCCATCAAGCGCCCGCAAACCCTCTGGGATTGTGACGGCCCTTGTGTATTGCTGAGCGAGGCCGGCCAGGAGATGCAGCCGGCGCAGTTCCCGGGCGCCAAGGCGGTGTCCAAGGACTTTGCCGACCTGGCGCTGTTCAATGGCAAGCTGTTTACCCTGGAGCGCAATGCGTTTCAGGTGTGTCGCCGGGATGCGGTCACGGCCCAGGTGGAGTTGTGCTGGTCGTTTGCCGATGAAGCGCTGACGCCGAATCGGCGTTATGCCCAGGCCTATGGATTGGCCGAAGCCTTGGTGGTGGACGCTGACGGTGCCTGGATCGGCATCGACAATAACTTCGGTGCCCGCGCCGATGGCGAAAAGCGGCCGGTGGTCTATCGTTTCGCCGCCCCTGCGGGTGGCTGGAGCGCCAAGCCATGAGTGCGCAACCACCCGGCAAGCGCGCCGGGCGTGTGTTGATGTTCGTCGCGTGGGGCGCCGGCCTGTTTTTGGCGACACGATTTTTTGGGCAGTGGGAAGCGCGACAGGAAAACCCCAATGCCGTGGTGACCTCGGAGCAGCACGAGGGTTATATCGAAGTAAAACTGCTGGGCAACGGCCAAGGGCATTTTGTCGCCACTGGCCAGATCAACGGCAAGCCGGTGCAGTTCATGCTCGACACCGGGGCCACCGACGTGGCGGTTCCGGCTGAATTGGCCGACCGTCTCGGGCTTGAACGCGGCATGCCGGTTGGCGTGAGTACGGCCAACGGGCGAACCCAGGGCTTTCGGACCGAGTTGGGCCGCCTGCAACTGGGCGATATCGTCCTTCGGGACGTGCGCGCCATCGTGGTACCAGGTTTGGGCGATGAACAGGTATTGCTGGGCATGAGTGCATTGAAACAACTTGAATTTACCCAGCGCAGCGGCACTTTGCTGCTGCGCCAGACCAAACAATGATGAGGCCCGCATGAGTGACATCCTTGCAGACAGCTTAGATGGCGTTGAACGCCGGTCGCTGGCTGACTTCACCGAAAATGCCTACCTCAACTACTCCATGTACGTGATCATGGACCGTGCCTTGCCGCATATCGGCGACGGCCTGAAGCCCGTACAGCGGCGCATTATCTATGCGATGAGTGAGTTGGGCCTGGACGCTGACTCCAAGCACAAGAAGTCGGCGCGTACCGTCGGTGACGTGCTCGGTAAGTTCCACCCCCACGGCGATTCGGCGTGCTACGAAGCCATGGTGCTGATGGCCCAGCCGTTCAGCTACCGCTACACGCTGGTGGACGGCCAGGGTAACTGGGGTGCGCCGGATGATCCGAAGTCCTTCGCCGCCATGCGTTACACCGAAGCGCGTCTGTCGCGGTATTCGGAAGTGTTGCTCAGCGAACTGGGCCAGGGCACGGCCAACTGGGGCCCGAACTTTGACGGCACCCTCGACGAGCCGCTGGTGTTGCCGGCACGTTTGCCGAATATCCTGCTCAATGGCACCACGGGTATCGCCGTGGGCATGGCCACTGACGTACCGCCCCACAACCTGCGGGAAGTGGCCAGCGCCTGCGTGCGCCTGCTGGATGAGCCGAAGGCTACGGTCGAACAGCTCTGCGAGCATATCCAGGGCCCGGATTACCCGACCGAAGCAGAAATCATCACGCCTCGCGCCGACCTGCTGAAAATCTACCAGACCGGTAAAGGCTCGGTGCGCATGCGCGCCGTGTACCACATCGAAGACGGCGACATCATCGTCACCGCGCTGCCGCATCAGGTATCCGGGGCCAAGGTGCTGGAGCAGATTGCCGCGCTGATGCAGGCCAAGCCGTCGAAGCTGCCGCAAGTCGCCGACCTGCGTGACGAGTCCGACCACGAAAACCCGTGCCGCATCGTGATCATCCCGACCAACAGCCGGGTCGACCATGAAGTGCTGATGCAGCATCTGTTCGCCAGCACCGAGCTGGAGTCCAGCTATCGGGTCAACATCAACATCATTGGCCTGGACGGCAAGCCGCAGTTGAAGAACCTGCGGGCTTTGCTGGTGGAATGGCTGGAATTCCGGGTGCAGACCGTGCGTCGCCGCCTGCAATTCCGCCTGGACAAGGTCGAACGCCGCCTGCACCTGTTGGACGGCTTGCTGATCGCTTACCTCAACCTGGATGAAGTGATCCATATCATCCGTACCGCCGAGCACCCGAAGGCCGAGCTGATCGCGCGCTTCGAACTCAGCGAAATCCAGGCCGACTACATCCTCGACACCCGTCTGCGTCAGTTGGCGCGACTGGAAGAGATGAAGCTGCGGGACGAACAGGACGCGCTGCTCAAGGAACAAGCCAAGCTCCAGGCCCTGCTGGGCAGCGAGGCCAAGCTGAAGAAGCTGGTGCGCACCGAGCTGATCAAGGACGCCGAAACCTATGGCGACGACCGCCGCTCGCCGATTGTCGAGCGCGCCGAAGCCAAGGCCCTGACCGAAACCGAGCTGCTGCCCAACGAGAAAATTACCGTCGTTCTGTCGGAAAAGGGTTGGGTTCGCTCAGCCAAAGGGCATGATATTGACGCCACCGGCCTGTCTTACAAGGCTGGCGACGGTTTCAAAACCGCGGCGGCGGGGCGTTCCAACCAGTTTGCGGTGTTTATCGACTCCACCGGTCGCAGTTACTCGGTGCCGGCGCACACCTTGCCATCGGCGCGGGGTCAGGGCGAGCCATTGACCGGACGCCTGACACCGCCGCCGGGTGCGAATTTTGAGTGCGTGCTGCTGCCGGACGATGACTCGTTGTACGTCATCGCTTCCGATGCGGGCTATGGGTTCGTGGTCAAGGGTGAAGACCTGCAGGCCAAGAACAAGGCGGGCAAGGCGTTGTTGAGCCTGCCGAACAACGCCAAGGTGATCCTGCCGCGTCCGGTGGAAGACCGTGAAGGCAACTGGCTGGCGTCGGTGACCACCGAAGGGCGCCTGCTGGTGTTCAAGATCAGCGATTTGCCGCAGTTGGGCAAAGGCAAGGGCAACAAGATCATTGGTATTCCCGGGGAGCGGGTGGCCAGTCGCGAAGAGTACGTGACCGACATCGCCGTGATCCCGGAAGGCTCGACCCTGGTGTTGCAGGCCGGCAAGCGCACGTTGTCACTGCGCCCTGACGACCTCGAGCACTACAAGGGTGAGCGGGGTCGTCGTGGCAATAAACTGCCGCGCGGCTTCCAGCGAGTGGACGCTTTACTGGTGGAAACGCCCGTTTAAGGCGATATAGAGCGCCCGATCTACGATTTAACCCGTAGATCGACGCTTTCGCGCTGGAGTCATGGCGCATATTCACGGATGATATGGCCTTTCCAGCGCCGGCGTGGCTGAGCGCGTACAGGTTATTTTTGAGTATTACATTGTGGTTCGCCTTGTGGCAGCCACCTGGATGGGATGATGACTGCTCCGCGCCTTCCTTTATTTTTGTTGCTCGCTGGCCTTTTGGGCCTGGCGGGTTGCAGCACACACCAACCGGTGTCGCTGTATCAGCTGGACAGTGGAAGTCCGGCTCAGCCTGCACAAAGTGCCGGCATGGCTGTATTGCTTGGCCCTGTTGTAGTGGCCGACTATCTGCAACGTGAAACCCTGCTGCAACGTCAGAACGACGGCAGCCTGCAAGGTTCCACCGATGGCCGCTGGGCCGGTAGCCTTTCGTCCGACATCAATCAGTTGATGTTGCGCCAGGTGGCTGGCCACCTGGACAGCCAGCGTGTGGTATTGGCGCCGGCGCCGTTGGGTTTTGCCCCGGACGTACAGGTGCTGCTGACCATTACGCGACTGGACTCGGGCGTTTCGCAGCCCGCTATCCTCGACGCGCAATGGCGCCTGATCGACCGTCGTGGCCAGGTGCGGGATAACCGCATCGTGCACTTGCAGGAAGAGCACAGCGGCAGCACCGCGTCCCAGGTCCAGGCCCAGGGTGTGTTGCTGCAACGTTTGGCTGACCAGCTGTCGGTGGCCCTCAAGCCATTGGCCAATCAGCCAGCGGTGGCAGAAGCGCCACGCAAACAGGCCCCGGCGCAGCCCAAGGCTGCGGCACCGGAGAAGCCGAAGATGCCGATGGCCGTGCCGATTCGCACCGATATGGAAGTGTTCAGGTTCTGACCTGAATACAGACCAACAAAAAGGCCCGCTGATGAGCGGGCCTTTTGTTTGTGCGGGATTTGAGCGGTACGCAGATCTAATGTGGGAGCGGGCTTGCTCGCGAAGGCGGCGGATCAGTCGATACATAGGCTGACTGACAGGCCGCTTTCGCGAGCAAGCCCGCTCCCACATTGATTTGCGTTGTTCTTTAGTTCTTCGCCCGCGTCTCATGCATCCGCGCCAGCTGGCGCTCAAGCATCGACGGGTAAGGCTCCATCAACCGCTCCACACAGCACGCACCTTCAGGGCTGGCAATCGGGCGGATCCGCGCACGCTGGCGAATCAGCACGTCGTCACTGATCTTGCGTTCCACCAGCAGCAGGTTGCGGCTGTGTTGCGACAAGGCCAGCGCATCCTGGGCAATCTCGGTCAGGAGCAGATCGATCTGGCTCATGCCATACAGATCGTCGCCCACCGTCAGGCCCAATTGCAGTTGCAGGGTGATGCCGCTGTCGGCCACTTCGATTTGCAGCGCATGGCCCAGGGCCCGCAGCAGTTCACCGCAGCAGATGGCGTTGGTCAGGTAGTCTTCGCCGCTGTCTTCGCTGTGGAACAGCATCAAGGTGCTGCCGTCGTTCAGGGTGTGCAGTTCGCTCTGATACAGCGAGGCCGCCTGGTCGAGGCAGTCACGATAACGTTCCAGCAGCTCGGTCAGGCGTGCCCGCGGCAAGCGACGCAGTTGATCCTGTGCGCCCAGTTGCACGGCCAATACGGCGCTGTGCTGGGGCTGGGTGCTGCGCACCGGAGCAGGCTGCACAGCAGGAGCGGTTGGCACTGAAGTATCGCGAAGATCGGCGAACGGGTCTTCTTCGTCCAGTTCGTCTTCTTCTGCCTTGATCACATGACGGGTCGCCGGCTTTTGGGCCGCTACCGGCGCAGACTCGTCGAAGCTCGGGTCCCGCAGGTTGCGCACTTCAAACTCGGGCTCGTCGTCTTCGTAGTCGGTGTCGTCGAACTCGGGCTCGGGTTCAACCTCGGGCACTACGGGCTCCGGCGCGAAGCTGGTGTGCAGTTGGCGGGCGAGGTCGCCGATTTCGTCCTGGCGGTCGGTGGCCGGGGTGTGTTCATCGATATCCCGCAGCCAGATGCGCAGTTGCATCAGTGGCGTGGAGATATGCCGGCCCAGGCGCAGGCTCAAGGCCAGGGACAGTGCCAGCAGGATCGCACTCAGGATGCCCATGCTCTGCAGGCTGATGGTCATCGGCTGCTGGAACTGTTGCATGTCCAGGCTGATGCGCAGTTGGCCGGCCTTCACGTCCTGAAACGTGATATTGCTCTGGTACAGGCCTTCGGCTTCACCCAGCAGGCCGTTTTTCGGGCGTTGCCCGGCTTCGGCCATGATCCGGTTGTCCACGCTATAGATAGCGGCGTGGGCCACCAGCGGGTTCTTGGTCAGGTTGTTGAGCAGCACGTTGAGGCTGAGGATGTCGTTGGACACCAACAACTCAGTCGCCGAGGTGGCGGTCTGGGTGGTCAGGCTCTCGCCCAAAGCGTCGGCTTGCTCGTGCATGGCCTGCTTGAACTGCAAACCCATCACGCAGGCGTAGATGACCAGGGCCAGGGCGACCAGGATCACGTTATGGCTGGCGATGCGTAATGCGATCGGTACACGGCGGTGGCGCAGTGCCCGGAAGATCAGCAGGAAGAAGTTATCGGTTTTTACTGGCGTGGGCCGGTTCACTTAAGCTCGGCTCTTTAGTCCGTGAAGTTGACGCGCAGTATAGCGACAGGCCCAAGACCGGCAAAGCGCTGGCTGTGCCCGATGGTCACTGAAAGTGGGTAGAATGCGGTTTTTTTCCAGCTCGGGGGTGCGCTTTGCGCGAAATTGTCCTGATTAACATCACAGGTGAGGACCGTCCGGGTCTCACCGCAGCCATTACCGGTGTTCTGGCCCAGGGTGGTGTGAACATTCTCGACATCGGCCAGGCAGTGATTCACGACACGCTGTCGTTCGGCATCCTGGTGGAAATTCCCAGCACCGAGCAAGCCTCGTCCGTGCTCAAGGACATCCTGTTTACGGCGTATAAGCTGGATCAGCAGGTGCGTTTCACCCCGGTGTCCGAAGAGGATTACCAGAGCTGGGTGGCCGGCCAGGGCAAAAAACGCCACATCGTGACCCTGTTGACCCGCAAGGTGACGGCCGAGCAATTGCAGCGTGTCAGTTCGATCACGGCTCAGTACGGTTTGAATATCGACCACATTGACCGTCTGTCGGGTCGTATGCCGTTGGACACGCCGGCGGACAAGGGCAAGGGCTGCATCGAGTTCTCCGTACGCGGTGAGCCGGCAGATCCCCAGGCCCTGCGTGCCGAATTCCTGAGCGTTGCCCAGGAGCTGAACGTCGATATCGCCTTCCAGGAAGACTCGCTGTTCCGCCGCAATCGCCGCCTGGCGGTGTTCGACATGGATTCGACGCTGATCGAAGCCGAAGTTATCGACGAATTGGCCAAGGCTGCCGGTGTAGGCGAGCAGGTTTCGGAAATTACCGAGCGTGCCATGGCTGGTGAGCTGGATTTCCGAGCCAGCTTCAAGGAGCGCCTGGCGCTGCTCAAAGGCCTCGACGTCAGCGTGCTGGACTCCATCGGCGCCTCGCTGCGCCTGACCGAAGGCGCCGAAACCCTGTTCGCCGAACTCAAGCGCCTGGGCTACAAGACCGCGATCCTGTCGGGCGGTTTCACTTACTTCGCCAAGCAATTGCAGGCCAAGCTGGGTATCGACTATGTGTTCGCCAACGAGCTGGAAGTGGTAGACGGCAAGGTGACGGGTGTGGCCGTGGAGCCGATTGTCGACGCACAGCGTAAGGCTGACCTGTTGCGGGAATTGGCACACAAGGAAGGGTTGCGTCTGGAGCAGACCATTGCGGTCGGCGACGGGGCAAATGACTTGCCGATGCTGGCGATTGCCGGGTTGGGTGTGGCGTTCCGGGCCAAGCCGCTGGTCAAGCAATCGGCCAAGCAGGCGATTTCGACTTTAGGGCTGGATGGCGTGTTGTACCTGTTGGGCTTTCGCGACCGCGACGGCCAACTGTAAACGACACAAAGCTTAAGGTCTGAACCGGATCAATGTGGGAGTCGGGCTTGCCCGCGATGCAGGCGCCTCGTTCTTTCAGAGGGACCGCGCCGATGCTATCGCAGGCAAGCCAGCTCCCACATTTTGATCTTCAATCGCCTTGAGTCAGGCTTTCGGCAAACCCATGCCCTGGCCCATCTGCACCGGCGAACCCGCCAACAGTGCTTCCGACCATTGAACCTGGTCCGGCCCAAACAGCACGATTGCCGTCGAACCCAGCTTGAAGCGTCCCAGTTCCGCACCTTTTTCCAGGTGGATCGGCCCACGGGCAGCTTCGTCGTAGCGGAAGGTTTTCAGCTCGCGTTTTGGCGGCGTTACCAAGCCTGCCCAAACCGTTTCAATCGACGCCACGATCATCGCGCCAACCAGAACCACGGCCATCGGGCCGCGTTCGGTGTCGAAGATGCAGGCAACACGCTCGTTACGCGCAAACAGTTCCGGCACATTTTCGGCGGTGGTCTGGTTTACCGAGAAGATTCGGCCAGGGATATAAACCATTTCCCGCAGGGTGCCGGCCAATGGCATATGCACCCGGTGGTAGTCCTTCGGCGACAGGTAAACAGTGACGAAATCGCCGCCCATGAACGGCGCAGCCACCGCCGCATCGCCGCCCAGCAATTCCAGCACGCTGAAGCTGTGGCCCTTGGCCTGGAACACCCGGCCATGTTCAATCGGGCCCAACTGGCTGACAGCGCCATCGGCCGGGCTCAACACCGCGCCTGGGGTCTGATCCAGCGGCCGTGCACCGTCTTTCAACGCGCGGGTGAAGAAGGCGTTGAAGTGCTCGTAAGCGGTCACGTCTTCAACCAGGGCCTGGGACATGTCCACTTGATAACGCTTGGCAAACCAGCTGGTGAACGCATTCTTGAACCAGCGCACGCGGCATTCGGCAATGCAACCGGCCAGACGCGACAGCAGGTGGTGGGGCAGCAAGTACTGGCTGAGGATGAACAACTGCTTTTTCATTAACTGTCCTTAAACCTTAAATCTCAACGGGGGTGTCGGGGTGGTTGCCCCATTCGCCCCAGGAACCGGCATAACCTTTGACTCGCGGATAACCGAGCGCCTTGGCCACCAGGTAGGTGAAGCCAGAACGGTGGTGAGTCTGGCAGTGGGTGATGATTTCTTTGTCGCGGGTCAGCCCGAGGTCTTCGAGGATCTGCGGCATGTCGCGGCGGATGCGCAGTTGGCGCGCCTTGTCCATGCCGGCGGTCCATTCGAAGTTCACCGCGCCCGGGATGTGTCCACCCTTGGCCGCGAGGACTTTCTCGCCGGAGTATTCCAGCGGGCCGCGAGCGTCCCAGATGCCCAGGTCGGCAGCGCCGAGGCGGCTTTGCAGGTACTCGCGGGTGGCGGTGGGTTCTTCATGCAACGTAAGGCTGACCGGGCCGCCGGCGCTGGCCGGTACCTCGGTGGACACTGGGTGTTTTTCTTCCAGCCACGCCAGCAGGCCGCCGTCGAGGTAGTGGTATTTCTTGTGGCCGATGACGTCGAGCATCCAGATGAATCGCCCGGCCCAGCCACCGCCTTCGTCGTCGTACACCACGTAAGTGGCATCCGGAGTGTGGCCCAGTTCGCCGAACAGCTTTTCCAGATCAGCCTTGCCCGGCAGCAGGCCCGGCGCTGGTGGCTGGCCCAGTTGGGTGCGCTTGGGGTCGACAAAGCGTGCGCCGGGGATATGCCCTTCGGCGTAACGCGCAGCGCTGGTGAGGTCCACCAGGATCAGGTGTTCGGCATCGAGGCGACCGAGCAGGTCACTGGCCTCGATGACCAGCGGCAAGCCAGAGAAGTCAGGCATGTGAGGTCTCCTGGGCATAAAAATTGGGCGCTAAGGGAGGGCGATTGTAGCGCAAGCGTCAGGCACTGCGGTTGGTAAAGCTGTGCAGGGCCTTTTCGATGCATTGGGCGGTTTTACCGAAGGCCTGCACGGTGGTTTCCGAGAACGGCCCGCCGCCCTGGTCGGCCACCATCAGCATCACCACCCGGCCATTGCAACTCAGGGAGCGCAGCAGCAGGTGTTCGCCCTTGAACAGGCGGCGCAGTTCCGGCGGCAGCAGTGCCGAGAACTGGGCGTGGTTGTCGGGGTTGAGGCGCACCTGGGCGGACTTGGCCAGCAGGCGTTGCAGCAGGGTGCTTTGCGCCACGTCGAGGCTCATGTGGTCGGCGTCCTTCGGCAGGCCGTCGACTTGATGCACACGTAGCGTGCTCAAGGTTTTGTCCGCCATCAGCAGCATCACCCGTTGCATGCCGCAGGCCACGAGGGCTTCCTTGGCGCAGGTGGTCAGGTGCATGGCATTGGCAAAGCGGCTCGGCTCTACGAGCAATTCGGTGCAGCGCTTGCGCCAGATCGCCAGGGACTCGGCGGTGGGCGGGGGGGCCGGCAGCAAACCGTGGTGAACGCGCTGCACATCCCATGGCCAGATCAACGACAGCGCCGGGTGCCACAGGTCGCGCATCAGGGTGCTGCGGGCGCTGATCGCCGCGTGTTGGTGGGACTGTTGCTGCACTTCGGCCAACGGTTGTTGAAGGTAAAGCGCAGTGAGGTATTGCCAGCGCTGGGTGTGCGGGCAGGTCCAGGACTCCTGCGCCGCCAGCGCCAGGCCGTTGGCCAACAGCACAGTGTTGGCCGGCTGGTTCAGCCAGCGGCGCAGGTTCGGGTCGGCATCCAGCAACTGCTGTTGGCGCAACGGCTCGTCTTCACGGGCAATGCTCAGCGCCTTGACCAGCAAGCGTTGTTCCGTCAGCAGCAACGTATAACCCTGGGACACCCAGATCGGCAGGCGCCAGGTGTCGGTCAACCCCAGGCACAGGTCCAGCAGGCGTACGCCGAACAGCTCCTGTTCGACCGTGCGGGCCGATTCGCCCTTGTGAATCACCCGCAGCTCCCATTCTTCCAGCAGCTTGGGATAGGCAATCGCCATCGGCCACAGCGGCGAAAGGAATAGCAGGCTGCCCCAGTGAATGTCTTGCCACAACCGCGCCAGGCGGCTGGCGAACAGGCCGCTGGCTTGTTGCGACGCGTGCTGGCTGATCATCTGCAGCTGGCGCAGGGCCACGGGAATTTCATTTAGCGGCACGGAAGGCAGGCGCCGCAGCAACTCCTCGGTGCGCTTGAGGCCGAGGCGATTGATCGCCACTTCGAGGTTTTCTGCCGGCTCCGCGAGGCTGCCGTGGGCCTGGTTGTTGGCCTCGCGCATCACGCTCAGCACCAGCGCCGGGCTGTTCTGCATCAGCTCTGCAATATCCCGCAACGAACTGCGGTTGTCGCCGATGGCCTTGCAAACCCGGTCGTGGCTCGCCTGTGGAACAGGCAACAGCACATCGTCCAGGCGCTTTATCCAAGCGGCGAGGGTGGCGGGTTTTTGAGTTGGGACTGTCGTTTCATTTGCCATGATTGGGGCGCGATCATCACTTGCGGTCAACACGCCCGGGACGGGCCGAACTGGTTTTTCGCCATAACGGGCTATAGTCTGGCGCAGATTTGCCGATAAGTAGAACAAGAGTTTTCAACTCTTGCGAATATGACCCTGAACCCGACGGCGCAAGTACTCATCCCCTATGGCTAAAATTATCGGCATCATCGTCGTCATCGCGAGCGTGCTCGGCGGATACGTCCTTTCCCACGGCAAGATTGCGGCGCTGATCCAGCCTTTCGAAGTGCTGATTATCGGCGGTGCGGCGTTCGGCGCATTCCTGCAGGCCAACCCCGGCTACATGACGATGCACGTGATCAAGAAGTCGCTGGGCATGTTCAGCTCGCGCTTCTCCCACACCTTCTACCTGGAAGTGCTGGGGCTGATCTACGAGATCCTCAACAAGAGCCGCCGCGAAGGCATGATGGCCATCGAAGGCGACATCGAGGACGCCGCGGCGAGCCCGATTTTTGCCAAGTACCCGGCCGTGCTCAAAGACGAGCGCATGACCGCCTACATCTGTGATTACCTGCGCATCATGTCGTCCGGCAACATGGCGCCCCATGAGCTGGAAGGCCTGTTCGACATGGAACTGTTCAGCCTCAAGGAAGAGCTGGAGCACCCATCCCACGCCGTGACCGGCATCGCCGACGGCATGCCCGGTTTCGGTATTGTTGCCGCGGTGCTCGGGATCGTGGTGACCATGGCCTCCCTCGGTGAAGGCGACCAGAAAGCCATCGGCATGCACGTAGGTGCGGCACTGGTAGGTACCTTCTTCGGTATTCTCGCGGCCTACGGTTTCTTCGGCCCGCTGGCCACGTCCCTGGCCCACGATGCCAAGGAAGAAGTGAATCTTTACGAAGCCATCAAGGCCTGCCTGGTGGCTTCGGCTTCCGGCATGCCGCCATCGCTGGCAGTGGAGTTCGGGCGCAAGGTTCTGTATCCGAAGCACCGTCCAAGCTTCGCTGAGCTGGAACAAGCGGTTCGCGGTCGCTAAGCCATGGAAAACAACCAGCCGATCATCATCAAGCGCGTCAAGCGCTTCGCTGCGGGGCACCATGGCGGCGCCTGGAAAATCGCCTTCGCCGACTTTGCGACGGCGATGATGGCGTTCTTCCTGGTGCTGTGGCTGATGTCCACCGCTACGCCGGAACAGAAGATCGCCATCGCCGGGTACTTCAAGGACCCCATCGGTTTCTCCGAGAGCGGCACGCCTTTTGTGATCGACCTCGGTGGTTCGCCGCAACTGGCGCCAGAGCGCACCATCAACCCGGAAATCAAGACCGACTCGCCCCAGGAAAAGATCCCGATCGAGCGCGACACCGTCGAGAGCATGGCCGAACAGGTCGAGCAGGAACGCCTGGAATTGCTGCTGCAGGAACTGCAAACCAAGGTTGAGGAAAACCCGCAACTGCTGAAGTTCAAGGACCAGATTTCCTTCGAGATCACCCCGGATGGCTTGCGCATCCAGATCACGGACGCCGCCAACCGGCCGATGTTCGATTCCGGCAGTGCACGCTTGAAGCCGTACTTTGAAGACATCCTGCTGGCCATGGCCGACACCATCAAGGCGGTGCCGAACAAGATCAGCATCAGCGGCCACACCGACGCCAAGCCGTATGCAGGCCAGGGCGACTTCGGCAACTGGGAGCTCTCGGCCAACCGGGCCAATGCCGCGCGCCGTGCACTGGTGGCCGGCAGCTATCCGGACCCGCAAGTGGCACGGGTGGTGGGGTTTGCTTCCTCGCAGCTGTTTGATCCCAAGGATCCGTTCAATCCGATCAACCGACGCATCGATATCGTCGTGCTGACCAAAAAGGCCCAGCGTGCAATTGAAGGTGACCCGCCTGCGACGCCACCGGTACCGACCCAGGGTGAAGGCGCGCCGGGCGAAGTGCCGGCAGACCCGAACGCACTGCCGCCGGAGCAGGAGCCGCTGCCAGCCCATGAGCTGCGGCAGAAGCTGAACCTGTTTGACGATGGCGGTGTGAAGGATCCGACTCAGCCAGCCACTGGCTCGTAAGCAGGTACAAAAAGGCCGCGATGATCGCGGCCTTTTTGTATCTGCTACATCCTGTAGGAGCGAGCTTGCTCGCGATGGACGTTAACGATGACGCGTGCTCTCTGAATGCACGCGGCGCCCTCAAGCTTTTCGCGAGCAAGCTCGCTCCTACATGTTAATAGCTGGTCTCGGGCAAGCTGGCGATGATCGAGCGATAGCTGTTCATTCGCTGCTGCTGCACGCGGCCGTCTTCCAGTGCCTTGAGCAGGGCGCAACCCGGCTCGCGGTCATGTTTGCAGTCACGGAAGCGGCAGGTGCCGATCAAGTCGTTGAACTCGATAAAGCCCGCTTCAACATCGGCACGGCTCACATGGCCCAGGCCGAATTCACGGATGCCGGGGGAGTCGATCAACTCGCCGCCGCCCGGAAAGTGGAACAATCGCGCGGTGGTGGTGGTGTGGGTGCCCTGGCCGGACAGCTCCGACAGCGGGCCAACACGGGTTTCGACTTCCGGCAACAGGCTGTTGACCAGAGACGACTTGCCCACACCCGACTGGCCGACGAACACGCTGATGCGCCCGTCCAGTTCAGTCTGTAACTGTTCCATGCCATTGCCGTGATGCGCCGAGACTTCCAGCACCGGGTAGCCGAGGGTGCGGTACACCGCCAGCAACGCGTTGAGCGCCGGGGCGTTCTGTTCGTCGATCAGGTCGAATTTGTTCAGCAGCAACAGCGGGCGAATGCCGGCGTGTTCGGCGGCTACCAGGTAGCGGTCAATCAGGTTGGCATGGGGTTCGGGCAGTGGCGCGAAGACAATGACGATCATGTCGACGTTGGCCGCTACCGGCTTGAGCTGGCCACGGCTGTCGGGGCGACGCAGTTCGGTGGTGCGCGGCAACTGGGCGACGATCACGCCGATGCCCTGGTTGCCGGCACGCCATACCACCTTGTCGCCGGTCACCAGCGCTGGCAGGTTGGCGCGCAGGTGGCAACGGAACACCTGGCCGGCGTGATCGCCTTCGGTGGCCTCGACTTCGACCTGCACACCGAAGTGCGCGATCACCAGGCCCGTTTGCTCGGGGCCCAGGTCGCCGCCCTCAAGCGCTTCCACGGCGGAGGATTCACGTTTGGCGGCGCGGGCAGCGCGTTCGCCCTGAATCTTTTCGATGCGCCAGTTTTGGCGACGGTTGAGCTGGCGTTTGGCCATTGGTGTTCCGTGTCGATAATGCAAAGGTTAGGTGAAACGGTCGCGAGTCTAGCACGCCCTGCCTGCTAAACTGCGCAGCTACGCCAAGGTGCCAAGGAACCACGACATGCAAAACCCACAGAACCTGATTTGGATCGATCTGGAAATGACCGGTCTGAACCCTGACACCGACGTCATCATCGAGATGGCGACCATTGTCACCGACAGCAACCTCAACACCTTGGCCGAAGGTCCGGTGATCGCCATTCACCACAGCGACGCGGTGCTGGCCACCATGGACGAGTGGAACACCCGCACCCACGGCAACTCGGGCCTGACCCAGCGTGTGCGCGACAGCCGCGTGAGCATGGCCGAGGCTGAAGCCGAAACCATCGCCTTCCTGGAAAAGTGGGTACCCAAGGGCAAGTCGCCAATCTGCGGCAACAGCATTTGCCAGGACCGCCGCTTTCTCTATACCCACATGAAGGCGCTGGAAAGCTACTTCCACTACCGCAACCTGGACGTGTCGACCTTGAAGGAGCTGGCCGCGCGCTGGGCGCCGGAAGTCAAAGACAGCTTCCACAAGGGCAGCACCCACCTGGCGCTGGACGATATTCGCGAGTCGATTGCCGAGCTGCAGCATTACCGCAAGCATTTCATCAGGTTCTGACTTGAGTCGTGGTGAGGCGTTTTTGTGGCGAGGGAGCTTGCTCCCGCTGGGCTGCGAAGCGGCCCTGAAAAATGGGACTGCTGCGCAGTCCAGCGGGAGCAAGCTCTCTCGCCACATCAGCAAGAGCTTTAAACTCTTCAGCGCTCGCCCCCTTTTGGTGCCATCACCAAATGATTAGACTGCGCGCCTCTTTGCAAGGATCGCCACCATGCTGCTGATGCTCTACCTCATCGCCATCACCGCCGAAGCCATGACGGGCGCCTTGTCCGCCGGGCGGCGCGGGATGGACTGGTTCGGTGTGGTGCTGATCGCCTGCGTGACGGCGCTGGGCGGCGGTTCGGTGCGTGACGTGTTGCTCGGCCACTACCCGCTGACCTGGGTCAAACACCCGGAGTACCTGGTGCTGACCTCCGTCGCGGCCCTGGTGACCATCTTCATCGCTCCATTGATGCGCCACCTGCGGTCGCTGTTCCTCGCGTTGGACGCCGTGGGCCTGGTGGCCTTCACCCTGATCGGCAGCATGACCGCCCTGGAAATGGGCCACGGCATGCTGGTGGCGTCAGTCAGCGGTGTGATCACCGGGGTATTCGGCGGCATCCTGCGGGATATCTTCTGCAACGACATTCCGTTGATCTTCCGCCGCGAGCTGTACGCCAGCGTGTCGTTCCTGGCCGCCTGGTTCTACATGCTGTGCATCTACCTTGAGCTGCCAAGTGAGCAATCGATCCTGCTGACGCTGTTCAGCGGCTTTCTATTGCGCCTGCTGGCGATCCGTTTTCACTGGGAAATGCCCAAGTTCGTCTACAACGACGACGTGCACTGACGTTCGGCGTGCTGGTTCAGCGCCCATTCCACATGTTCGCGCACCAGTTCCGAGGGGTATTCCCGACGCGCCTTCAGCGCTTCCAGCACCGGAATGCTTGATGGCGCATTGCCCAGGCCCACCGCCAGGTTGCGCAGCCAGCGCTCATAGCCGGCGCGGCGCAGGGGAGAACCTTCGGTGCTGCTGAGGAATTTGTCCTCGTCCCACATAAACAACTCGGCGAGCTCTGCGTTATCCAGGTTGTGCCGTGGCTTGAAATCGCCTTCGTCGGTAGGCCGCGCGAAACGATTCCACGGGCAAACGATCTGACAGTCATCGCAGCCGAATACCCGATTGCCGATCAGTGGGCGCAGTTCTTCGGGGATCGCGCTTTTCAGCTCGATGGTCAGGTAGGAAATGCAGCGCCGGGCGTCCAGCACGTAGGGCCCGACGAAGGCGTTGGTAGGGCAGATATCCAGGCAGGCGGTGCAGCGGCCACAATGTTCGGTGGCGTGGGGTGGGTCGACCGGCAACGGCAGGTCGACAAACAGCTCGCTCAGGAAGAAGTAACTGCCCGCCTTGCGATTGAGTACCAGGGTGTTCTTGCCGATCCAGCCGAGCCCGGCCTGCTCGGCGATGGCTTTTTCCAGCACGGGGGCGCTGTCGACAAAGGCGCGGAAGCCGAACGGGCCGATTTGCGCCTGGATGCGGTCGGCCAGTTGCTGCACGCGCTTGCGGATCAGCTTGTGGTAGTCGCGGCCCAGGGCGTAGCGGGAGATGTAGGCTTTTTCGGGTTTGGCCAGCAGTTGGGCCATTTGGGTGTCGCCCGGCAAGTAGTCCATGCGCAGTGAGACCACGCGCAAGGTGCCGGGTACCAGCTCCTCCGGGTGTGAGCGCTTGCTGCCGTGGGCGCCCATGTAGTCCATTTCGCCGTGGTAGCCGGCGTCGAGCCAGCGTTGCAGGTGCTGTTCATGCTCGGCGAGGTCGAGGCCGCTGATGCCCACTTGTTGAAAGCCCAGCTCGCGGCCCCAGTCTTTGATCGATTGGGCGAGGGCGGGCAGGTCGTAGGTAATAGCAGGCATGAACAAGAGAAACCGCAGGTTAGATGCGTATAATTCTGCCAGACATCGGAGCTTGAAGACGCATGCCGCAGACAAAACACGAAATACCCGACGTTCAGCACCTGTTGCCCGGCCAATTGCCGCAACTCGCTGCGCGTTCCCCGGACGCCCGTAAAGGCCAGTTCGGCCATGTATTGCTGATCGGCGGCGACCGAGGTTTTGGCGGCGCCGCCTTGCTCAGTGCTGAAAGTGCCCTGCGCAGTGGTGCCGGCATGGTTTCCCTGGCGACCCGTAGCGAACACGTCGGTGCGGCGCTGGCGCGGTTGCCGGAAGTGATGACGGTGGGCGTGCACTCGGCCAATCAATTGATGGGCCTGCTGGAAAAGATTTCCGTGATCGTCATCGGCCCGGGCCTGGGCGAGGTCTCCTGGGGCAAAAGCCTGCTGTCGGTAGCGGCCAATGCCAGGCAGCCGCAAGTCTGGGACGCCGATGCCTTGAACCTGCTGGCGGCGGGCAGCGTCAGCCTGCCGGCCAATTGCGTGATCACTCCGCATCCTGGCGAAGCGGCCCGCTTGATGGGTATTTCGACAGCCGAGGTTCAGGCCGACCGCCTTAACGTGGCGCGCGCCTTGAGTCAGAAATTCAATGCGGTGGCGATCCTCAAGGGCGCCGGCAGCTTGATCGCCAGCCCGGACGGTCGGGTTGCCCGCTGCGATCAGGGCCATCCTGCGATGGCGACCGCTGGCCTGGGCGATGTGTTGGCCGGCCTGGTCGGTGCTTTGCTGGCGCAAGGCATGCCGGCATTTGATGCCGCCTGCCTGGCGGTCTGGCTGCATGCCACTGCCGGAGATCGCCAGGGTACCTACGGTCGCGGGCTCGCCGCCAGTGACCTGATTCCTGCCATTCGTCAGTTGCTGGAGGAGCAATCGCCGTGTCTGAAGTAGTTCTTTTCCTGCCTGATGAAGACGCCATGGTCGCCTTGGGCAACCGTATTGCCCGGGTCACTCAAGGCTCAGGGCTGATCTTTCTGGAAGGCGATCTCGGCGCCGGAAAAACCACCTTGTCCCGGGGCATCATTCGCGGGTTGGGGCACGCGGGTGCTGTGAAAAGCCCTACGTTCACCTTGGTAGAACCCTACGAAATCGGTGACGTACGAGCGTTCCACTTCGACCTGTATCGCCTGGTGGACCCGGAAGAACTGGAATACATGGGCATTCGTGATTACTTCGATGAGGACGCCTTGTGCCTGATCGAGTGGCCAGATAAAGGCACAGGCTTTTTGCCAAAGCCGGACCTGACCATTACCATTACCCCGCATAAGCAAGGACGTCAGCTGAAGTTGTTGTCCCAGAGCGCGCGCGGCGAGTCGTGGTGCGCCGCCTTGGCATTGGAATTCAAATAATTGATGGGGTTAGGTATGCGCTTTCGCGCGTTGGTTACTGTCGTAGGGGTGTTGCTTGCGGCAATGACTTTCAATGCACTGGCGGCCTCACAGGTGAAAAGTGTTCGCCTGTGGCGGGCACCGGATAACACGCGACTGGTATTCGACCTGTCTGGCCCGGTTCAGCACAGCGTCTTCACCCTCACGGCGCCTGATCGCCTGGTGATTGATATCAACGGTGCGACCCTGGCCGCGCCGTTGAAAGTCGCCATGGCCAATACCCCGATTACCGCGATGCGCTCGGCCCAGCGTACGCCGACCGACCTGCGGGTGGTTATCGACCTGAAAAAGGCCGTGACCCCGAAAAGCTTCGTGCTGGCGCCCAACGCGCAGTATGGCAACCGGCTGGTGGTCGACCTGTTCGACAACGCCGCCGATGCCGCGCCGCCGCCTGCGCCAACTCCAAGCGTCGCGACGATACCTGCGGTGCCGGTGAACCAGTCGCAACCCCAGGTCAAATTGCCGCCGCTGCCACCGGCTCCGGCGGGCAAACGTGACATTATCGTGGTCATCGATGCCGGTCACGGCGGCGAAGACCCGGGTGCCTCGGGCTCGCGCGGCCAGCATGAAAAAGACGTAGTACTGGCCATCGCCCGCGAACTGCAGCGCCAGATCAATGGCATGAAAGGCTACCGCGCCGAGCTGACCCGGACCGGCGACTACTTTATTCCGCTGCGTGGCCGTACCGAAATCGCCCGCAAGAAGGGCGCCGACCTGTTCGTCTCGATCCACGCCGACGCCGCACCTTCGGCCGCGGCGTTTGGTGCCTCGGTGTTTGCCCTGTCTGATCGCGGCGCTACGTCCGAGACCGCCCGCTGGCTGGCGGACAGTGAAAACCGTTCCGACTTGATCGGCGGGGCTGGCAACGTATCCCTCGACGACAAGGACAAGATGCTCGCTGGCGTATTGCTCGATCTGTCGATGACTGCCTCGCTGACCTCTAGCCTGAACGTCGGGCAGAAAGTCCTGAGCAACATTGGTCGCGTCACCTCGTTGCACAAACAGCGCGTGGAACAGGCCGGGTTCATGGTGCTCAAGTCGCCGGATATTCCGTCGATCCTGGTGGAGACCGGGTTTATCTCGAACTCCAACGAAGCCTCGAAACTGGCCTCGGCCAGCCATCAGCAGGCTTTGGCGCGCTCCATCAGCGCCGGTGTTCGCCAGTTCTTCCAGCAGAACCCGCCGCCGGGCACTTATATAGCCTGGCTGCGTGACTCCGGGAAAATCGCCCAGGGCCCGCGTGACCATCGCGTGCAGCCGGGTGACACCCTGGCGATGCTGGCGGTGCGCTTCCAGGTGTCAGCGGCAACCTTGCGCAGTGCCAACAACCTCAAGACCGATGAATTGAAGGTCGGCCAGGTGTTGACCATCCCGGGCACTGAACTGGCGGCGCAATAATGAGCGAAACAGTGTTGAGCAATACCTCGCGCATCGAGCTGCTAAGCCCGCGTCTCGCCAACCAGATCGCGGCGGGTGAGGTGGTCGAGCGGCCAGCGTCGGTGATCAAGGAGTTGCTGGAAAACAGTATCGACTCCGGCGCCAGGCGCATTGATGTCGATGTTGAGCAAGGCGGCGTCAAGCTGCTGCGAGTGCGCGACGACGGCAGCGGGATTTCCTCCGATGACCTGCCGCTGGCCCTGGCCCGTCACGCCACCAGCAAGATTCGTGACCTGGAAGATCTGGAGCGGGTGATGAGTCTCGGGTTTCGTGGTGAGGCCCTGGCCTCCATCAGCTCCGTGGCTCGCCTGACCCTGACTTCCCGCACCCGCGACGCCGACCAGGCCTGGCAGGTTGAAACCGAAGGCCGCGACATGGCGCCCCGGGTCCAGCCGGCGGCACATCCGGTGGGCACCTCGGTGGAAGTACGCGACCTGTTCTTCAATACCCCGGCCCGGCGTAAATTCCTCAAGGCCGAAAAAACCGAATTCGATCACCTGCAGGAAGTCATCAAGCGCCTGGCCCTGGCGCGGTTTGATGTGGCTTTCCACCTGCGCCACAACGGCAAGACCATCCTCAGCCTGCACGAGGCCCATGATGATGCGGCCCGTGCGCGGCGTGTCTCGGCCATCTGCGGCGCGGGGTTCCTGGAGCAGGCGCTGCCGATCGAGATCGAGCGCAATGGCCTGCGGCTGTGGGGTTGGGTGGGTTTGCCGACTTTCTCCCGTAGCCAGGCGGACATGCAGTATTTCTTCGTGAATGGCCGGGCGGTGCGCGACAAGCTGGTGGCCCACGCGGTGCGCCAGGCGTATCGCGACGTGCTGTTCAACGGGCGGCATCCGACGTTTGTGCTGTTTTTCGAGGTCGACCCGTCGGTGGTCGACGTCAACGTGCACCCGACCAAGCACGAAGTGCGCTTCCGTGACGGTCGCATGGTCCACGACTTTCTTTACGGCACCCTGCACCGCGCCTTGGGCGATGTGCGGCCGGATGATCACCTGGCGGCGCCGATTGTCACGGCTGTTGTCCGTCCTTCAGGGCCGGAAGCCGGCGAGTTCGGGCCCCAGGGCGAAATGAGCCTGGCGGCCAACCTGCTGCAATCGCCGCAAGCCCAGCCGAGCTATACCGCACCAGGCTCAGGCGCCGGCGCCGGTTATCAATACCAGTACACCCCGCGTCCGCAATCGGCGGTGCCGGTGGCCGAGGCCCAGGCGGCCTATCGCGAGTTTTTCGCGCCGCTGCCCGGCGCCGAGCCAGGTGCTGCCGCGTTGCCGGAAGGCCAGGGCGACGTGCCGCCGTTGGGTTACGCGCTGGCACAGCTCAAGGGTATCTATATTCTTGCGGAAAACGCCCATGGCCTGGTGCTGGTGGACATGCACGCCGCCCACGAGCGGATCATGTACGAGCGCCTGAAGATCGCCATGGCCAGCGAAGGCCTGAGCGGCCAGCCGCTGCTGGTGCCGGAATCCCTGGCGGTCAGCCAGCGGGAAGCGGATTGCGCCGAAGAGCACGTCAGCGTGTTCCAGAAGCTGGGCTTTGAGCTGCAACGCCTGGGGCCGGAAACCCTGGCTATCCGCCAGATTCCGGCTTTGCTCAAGCAGGCAGAGGCCAACCGGCTGGTGGCCGACGTACTGGCAGACCTGATGGAATACGGCACCAGTGACCGGATCCAGGCCCACATCAATGAACTGCTCGGCACCATGGCCTGTCACGGCGCCATCCGGGCCAACCGCCGGCTGGCCTTGCCGGAAATGAACGGCCTGCTGCGGGACATGGAAAACACCGAGCGCAGCGGCCAGTGCAACCATGGCCGCCCGACCTGGACCCAGATGGGCCTGGACGACCTGGACAAACTGTTCTTGCGCGGCCGTTGATGAGTGCCTTGCCCCCCGCCATCTTCCTGATGGGCCCGACGGCCGCCGGCAAGACCGACCTGGCCATCGAGCTGACCAAGGTCTTGCCGTGCGAGTTGATCAGTGTCGACTCTGCACTGGTTTACCGGGACATGGACATCGGCACTGCCAAACCTTCAAAAGAGCTGCTGGCCCAGTATCCGCACCGGTTGATCGACATTATTGATCCCAGCGAGAGCTATTCGGCGGCGGATTTTCGCATCGATGCGCTGGCCGCCATGGCCGATATCACCGCGCGGGGCAAGATTCCGCTGCTGGTCGGCGGCACGATGCTCTACTACAAGGCCTTGCAGGAAGGTCTGGCTGATATGCCGCCAGCTGATCCACAGGTGCGCGCCGAACTTGAAGAAGAGGCTGCGCGCCTTGGCTGGCAGGCCTTGCACGATCAGTTGGCCATTGTGGATCCGGTTTCCGCCGCGCGAATTCATCCCAATGACCCCCAGCGCCTGACGCGAGCGTTGGAAGTCTGGCGGGTCAGTGGCCAGACCATGACTGAACACAGGCTGAAACAAACTGCGCAAAGTGCTGAAGCAGGCGCCTCGGGACACTCACAATTGCCCTATACTGTGGCGAATCTGGCCATCGCTCCGACGGATCGCCAGGTGCTGCATGAACGAATTGCACAAAGATTCACAATTATGTTGGAACAGGGGTTTGTGGAGGAGGTCGTAGCACTGCGTTCAAGAGGTGACCTGCATCCAGGGCTGCCTTCGATACGTGCTGTAGGCTACCGCCAAGTCTGGGATCATCTGGATGGCAAGCTGACGTCAGCCGAAATGCAGGAGCGCGGCATCATTGCCACGCGCCAATTGGCGAAGCGTCAGTTCACCTGGTTGCGCAGTTGGAGCGATTTGCACTGGCTGGACAGCCTGGACAGCGACAATCTGTCACGCGCCTTGAAATACTTGGGAACGGTCTCCATATTGAGCTGAGTCCTTGCAATTGCCGTCTATCCTTGGGGGTGTGACGGCCATGAGCTATCTATTTTCCGATTTTTATTATTGATCCTTAAAGGAGTGCGGCACATGTCAAAAGGGCATTCGCTACAAGACCCTTACTTGAATACTTTACGTAAAGAGAAAGTTGGGGTTTCCATCTATCTGGTCAACGGTATCAAGCTGCAAGGTACGATCGAGTCGTTCGACCAGTTCGTGATCCTGCTGAAAAACACCGTAAGCCAAATGGTTTACAAGCACGCTATCTCGACCGTAGTGCCGGTTCGTCCAATTCGTCTGCCTAGCGCAACCGAAGAACAGGGTGACGCCGAGCCTGCACCAGGTAACGCCTGATAGGAGTCTCCTTTGTTCTTTGAGCGCCACGGTGGTGGTGAGCGAGTAATCCTCGTTCACTTGGATGGACAGGACCCTGAGGCGCGCGAAGATCCGCAGGAGTTTCAGGAGTTGGCAAATTCGGCCGGCGCCGAGACCGTCGCGTTTTTTAACGTGCCGCGTCATCGGCCAACCGCCAAATTCCTGATCGGCAGCGGCAAGGTCGAGGAACTGCGCGACCTGGTCCACGCCGAAAAGGCCGATCTGGTGATTTTCAATCACATCCTCACGCCCAGTCAGGAACGTAACCTCGAACGAGTTTTCGAGTGTCGCGTGATCGACCGCACGGGTCTGATTCTCGATATTTTCGCTCAACGCGCCCGTACCCATGAAGGCAAGCTCCAGGTAGAACTGGCCCAGCTTGACCACATGAGCACCCGGCTGGTTCGTGGCTGGACTCACCTTGAGCGCCAGGGTGGCGGCATCGGCATGCGCGGCCCGGGTGAAACCCAGCTGGAAACCGACCGGCGTCTGCTGCGGGTCCGCCTGCGACAGATCAAGGGCCGCCTGGAGAAGGTGCGCAGCCAGCGCGAACAATCGCGACGTGGCCGTATGCGTGCGGATATCCCGACCGTTTCCCTGGTGGGCTATACCAACGCCGGCAAATCCACACTCTTCAACAACGTGACGAAATCGGACGTGTACGCGGCCGACCAACTGTTCGCGACCCTCGACCCGACCTTGCGCCGTCTGGAACTGGACGACCTGGGGCCGATTGTCCTGGCCGATACCGTGGGTTTCATTCGTCACTTGCCCCACAAGCTGGTCGAGGCATTTCGGTCTACGCTCGAAGAGTCGAGCAATTCTGACCTGCTGTTGCACGTGATCGATGCGGCCGAACCGGATCGCATGTTGCAGATTGAACAGGTCATGGTGGTGCTGGGCGAGATTGGTGCCCAGGACTTGCCGATCCTCGAGGTCTATAACAAACTCGATTTGCTTGAAGGCGTTGAGCCACAAATCCAGCGCGACGAAAACGGCAAGCCCCAGCGGGTCTGGCTGTCGGCGCGTGATGGCAGTGGCCTGGAATTGCTTGAACAAGCCATTGCCGAGCTGTTGGGCAGCGATTTGTTCGTCGGCACCTTGCGCTTGCCGCAGCGTTTTGCTCGACTGCGTGCACAGTTTTTCGAGCTGGGCGCGGTACAGAAAGAAGAACACGACGAAGAAGGTGTCAGCTTGCTGGCCGTTCGATTGCCGCGCTCGGAGCTGAATCGGCTGGTCAGCCGTGAAGGCGTTGTGCCGACAGAGTTCATCGAACAACACACTTTGCAATAAAAGCCTGAGAAAGCGGTTGTGCCGCTGTGACAGGCATTCTGTAGCATTGGTCGGCGCGCCGTGGGTGCGTCTTTGCTTTATCAGATGGAGAGCGCTATGGCTTGGAATGAGCCGGGTGGCAACTCGAATAATCAGGATCCTTGGGGTGGTAAACGCCGCAATAATGGCGACCGCAAGGGGCCACCAGATCTCGACGAGGCCTTCCGAAAGCTGCAGGAAAGCCTGAATGGGTTGTTCGGTGGTGGAAAAAAACGTGGTGGTGACGAAGGCGGTCGTACGAGCAAGGGCGGTGGTTACGGCCTGCTCGGCATCGGCCTCGTCGTGCTGGCGGCCGTCTGGCTGTACAGCGCCGTCTATGTGGTGGACGAGCAGGAGCAAGCCGTGGTGCTGCGCTTCGGCAAGTACTACGAGACTGTCGGCCCTGGCCTGAACATCTACTTCCCGCCTTTCGACAAGAAGTACATGGAAAACGTCACGCGTGAGCGTGCCTACACCAAGCAGGGCCAGATGCTGACCGAAGACGAGAACATCGTCGAAGTGCCGCTGACCGTGCAGTACAAGATCAGCAACCTGCAGGACTTCGTGCTGAACGTCGACCAGCCGGAGATCAGCCTGCAACATGCGACCGAAAGCGCCCTGCGCCACGTGGTGGGTTCCACCGCAATGGACCAGGTGCTGACTGAAGGCCGTGAATTGATGGCCAGCGAAATCAAGGAGCGCCTGCAACGGTTCCTCGACACGTACCGCACCGGTATCACCGTGACCCAGGTCAACGTACAGAGCGCAGCGGCACCGCGTGAAGTGCAGGAAGCCTTCGATGACGTGATCCGTGCCCGTGAAGACGAGCAGCGTTCGCGCAACCAGGCTGAAACCTACGCCAACGGCGTGGTGCCGGAAGCCCGTGGCCAGGCCCAGCGCATCCTTGAGGATGCCAACGGTTACCGCGACGAAGTGGTCTCCCGCGCCAAGGGTGAGGCAGATCGTTTCACCAAGCTGGTGGCCGAGTACCGCAAGGCACCGGAAGTCACCCGTGAGCGTCTGTACCTGGACACCATGCAGGAAGTCTTCAGCAACACCAGCAAGGTTCTCGTGACCGGCAGCAAGGGCGGGCAGAACAATCTGCTGTACCTGCCGCTGGACAAGATGATCGAAGGTGGTCGTAGCAGCACCAGCGCACCGGCTACCGGTTCCAATGCTGCTGCCAACGAAGCGAGCGCCCGTGCGGCCGCTGACCTGCTGCAACAGCAAACACGTACCAGGGAGAGTCGTTGATGAGCAATAAATCGCTGACCGCCCTGATTGTGGGCGTCGTCGTGGTCATCGCTGCCTGGAACTGCTTCTATATCGTGTCTCAGACCGAGCGCGCGGTGTTGCTGCAATTCGGTCGCGTGGTCCAGGCGGATGTCCAGCCGGGCCTGCATGTGAAAGTCCCCTACGTCAACCAGGTGCGCAAGTTCGACGGCCGCCTGATGACCCTGGATGCACCGACACAACGCTTCCTGACCCTGGAAAAGAAAGCTGTGATGGTTGACGCCTACGCCAAGTGGCGCGTCAAGGATGCCGAGCGCTTCTACACCGCGACCTCCGGCCTCAAGCAGATTGCCGACGAGCGTTTGTCGCGCCGTCTGGAATCGGGCCTGCGTGACCAGTTTGGTAAGCGCACCCTGCACGAGGTGGTATCCGGTGAACGTGACGCGCTGATGGCGGACATCACGCGTTCGTTGAATGCGATGGCGGAAAAAGAGCTGGGCATCGAGGTGATCGATGTTCGGGTCAAGGCCATCGACCTTCCGAAGGAAGTGAACCGCAGCGTGTTCGAACGTATGAGCACCGAGCGTGAGCGCGAGGCTCGTGAGCACCGCGCCAAGGGTAACGAACTGGCAGAAGGGATCCGCGCGGATGCCGACCGTCAGCGTCGCGTACTGTTGGCTGAAGCCTATCGCGAGTCTGAAGAGGCCCGTGGTGATGGTGATGCTCAAGCCGCTTCGATCTACGCCAAGGCCTATGGTCAGGACCAGGAGTTCTACGCGTTCTACCGTAGCCTGCGCGCCTACCGTGAAAGCTTTGCGAACAAAACCGACGTCATGGTGCTGGACCCAAGTAGCGATTTCTTCCGCTACCTGGAAAAGTCCAAGTAACCCGCATGTAGTCTGAGAATCGCTCCGTCGGGCGGCTAAAATGCCGGGCGGGGTGATCCTTTCAGAAAACGGGTGTATGATGCGGCAGCCGGGAAATTCCCGGCTTTTTTGCGTCTGCATGTTTGATTGTGGTTTTGCTCCGCAGGCGCCACAGGTTTTTCGAGGAAAGTGCCCGACGAGGCCGATTGTTGGTCGTTCGTCCCGTCGCTCTTGCGCGTGGTTTATGCAGGGGCCGGGTATTTTCTGCTTCACTCAAGGCTCGCCCGAGGGCTGGCCGCCCGGATCATAGGGGAATGGCGTAATGGCAACGGTAGACCGCTGGCTGCTGCCAGATGGCATCGAAGAAGTACTGCCACCAGAAGCTGCGCGCATTGAAATCGCGCGCCGCCAGGTGTTGGATCTGTTCCAGAGCTGGGGTTACGAGTTTGTCGTGACTCCGCATATCGAGTACCTGGAATCCCTGCTGACCGGCGCGGGCCAGGACCTGGATCTGCGCACCTTCAAGGTCATCGACCCGCAATCGGGCCGGCAAATGGGCTTTCGTGCCGACATCACGCCGCAAGTAGCGCGCATTGATGCGCACACCCTGCGTCGCGAAGGGCCAAGCCGCCTGTGCTACGCCGGCAGCGTGCTGCATGCGCAACCGCGTGCGTTGTCGTCGTCCCGCAGCCCGATCCAGTTGGGCGCCGAGTTGTACGGTGATGCGAGCCCGAGCAGCGACGTGGAAGTCATCAGCCTGATGCTGGCCATGTTGCAGCTGGCCGATGTGCCGGATGTGCACATGGACCTTGGGCATGTCGGTATCTACCGCGGCCTGGCCCGTGCGGCCGGCTTGTCGGGTGAAGTGGAACAACAGTTGTTCGATGCCTTGCAGCGCAAGGCCATCGATGAAGTGATTGCCCTGACGGCGGGCGTGCCTGCCGACCTGGCCGGCATGCTGCGTGCGCTGGTGGATCTGTGTGGCGGCCGTGAAGTACTGACCGCCGCCCGTGATCGCCTGGCGAATGCGCCGGCTGATGTATTGGCGGCCCTGGACGATGTGCTGGCGATTGCCGAGCAGTTGTCTGCGCGCTTCCCGCAGTTGCCGCTGTATTTTGATTTGGGTGAGTTGCGCGGCTACCACTACCACACCGGTGTGGTGTTTGCGGTGTTTGTCCCGGGTGTTGGCCAGGCCATCGCCCAGGGCGGTCGTTACGACGATATCGGCGCCGACTTCGGTCGCGCTCGTCCGGCGACCGGTTTTTCCACCGATTTGAAAACCCTGGTGACCCTGGGGCGTGCTGAGGTCGAACTGCCGTCTGGCGGTATCTGGATGCCCGACAGTACGGACGCAGCACTCTGGCAGCAGGTTTGCCAGTTGCGCAGTGAGGGTCAGCGTGTGGTCCAGGCCTTGCCTGGGCAGCCATTGGCCGCCGCCCGTGAAGCGGACTGCGACCGGCAATTGATTCAGCAGAACGGGCTTTGGCAAGTTTCGCCACTGGCTTCTTGAGTTTTCCTGCCGGCCACTGCCGGCACCAAGTTTGCGCGAATGAGGACAAGTGTTATGGGTAAGAATGTCGTAGTCCTGGGCACCCAATGGGGTGATGAGGGCAAAGGCAAGATCGTTGATCTGCTGACCGAACATGCTGCCGCCGTAGTGCGCTACCAAGGTGGCCACAACGCTGGCCACACCCTGGTCATCGATGGCGAAAAAACCGTCTTGCACCTGATCCCGTCGGGTGTACTGCGCGAAGGCGTGCAGTGCCTGATCGGCAACGGCGTGGTGGTTGCACCTGACGCCCTGTTGCGCGAGATCACCAAGCTGGAAGAGAAAGGCGTGCCAGTGCGCGAGCGCCTGCGTATCAGCCCTTCCTGCCCGCTGATCCTGTCCTTCCACGTTGCGCTGGACCAGGCCCGTGAAAAGGCCCGTGGCGAGCTGAAGATCGGCACGACCGGTCGCGGCATCGGCCCGGCCTACGAAGACAAGGTTGCACGTCGTGGCCTGCGTGTGGGCGACCTGCTCAACATGCCGCGCTTTGAAGACAAGCTGCGTGAACTGGTGGATTACCACAACTTCATGCTGGTGGGTTACTACAAAGAGCCGGCCATCGAGTTTGAAAAGACCCTGGCCGAGTGCAAGGAATACGCCGAGCTGCTCAAGCCGCTGATGCTGGACGTGACTGCCGAGCTGCACGACCTGCGTCGCGCCGGCAAAGACATCATGTTCGAAGGCGCCCAGGGCTCGTTGCTGGACATCGACCACGGCACCTACCCTTACGTCACCAGTTCCAACACCACCGCTGGCGGCGTTGCGACGGGTTCGGGCGTTGGCCCGATGTTCCTGGACTACATCCTCGGCATCACCAAGGCATACACCACGCGTGTAGGTTCGGGTCCATTCCCGACTGAACTGTTCGACGACGTCGGCGCGCACCTGGCCAAACAAGGCCACGAGTTCGGCGCGACGACCGGCCGTGCCCGCCGTTGTGGCTGGTTCGACGCCGTTATCCTGCGTCGCGCTATCGATGTGAACAGCATCTCGGGCATCTGCCTGACCAAGCTGGACGTACTCGACGGCCTGGAAACCATCAACATCTGCATCGGCTACAAGGATGCGGAAGGCAAGGACGTTGCCCCGACTGACGCGGACAGCTACGTAGGCCTGCAGCCTGTGTACGAAGAAGTGCCAGGCTGGACCGAATCGACCGTGGGCGCCAAGACCCTGGAAGAACTGCCAGCCAACGCCCGCGCTTACATCAAGCGCGTCGAAGAGCTGATCGGTGCGCCGATCGACATTATTTCGACGGGCCCGGACCGCAACGAGACCATCGTTCTGCGTCACCCGTTCGCTTAATAAGCTGTTGATGTAAAAAGCAAAGGGCTCCTTCGGGAGCCCTTTGTCGTTTCCGCCTGGTAAACGGCACGACCCTTGCTATGGTTCTTTCTTTCGCGGTGCTATCAAATTAATGGCACCCGTGGTGGAGGGATTCCCAGTGTCTGCCGTTCTCTCATTGTTACAAAGCCGGCTGTTGCGGCCGGTGTTCGTTACCCTAGGTATCGCTCTTTTGGTGCAAGTACTGGTGGCCGTCGCCCTGACGCGAAGCACCGTCACTGCATTGGAAGCTGATTTGGGCAATCGCCTGGGCGTCGACAGCCAGAAACTGTCCGGCGAGTTGGCGCAAGCCGGCAAGGAAGTGACATCCAGCCTGGACAGTCTGTCTTCCAGCACGCGCCAGCGTCTGACGGCGGGGCTTTCCACGCGCCTGCAGGAAGAGCAGAAGCAACTGCGTGCGACCCTGGAAAAAGACCTGCAGGACTCTGCCAATGACATGGCGCAACTGCTCGCTTCGGTGGCGCCGCGCGCCATGTGGGACAGCGACGTGCCGACGCTGTCTGAGTTTGCCCGCAGAGCCCAGCGCAATCCCAACGTGTTGTTTGTGGTGTATGACGACGCGGCTGGCGAGCACCTGACCCGTTACCTCAATCGTGAAAACCCGATCAACCAGGCGCTGCTGGAAAAGGGCAAGGGCGAACGTGCCCTGGATAAAGTGCTGGATGCGGCGAAGAATGATCCCTCGGTGTTCTACGTCGAAGCGTCCATCAGCCCCAATGGCGTAGAGATCGGCAAGGTCCGCATGGGGGTTTCGACTGCCTCGGTCGAGGCTGACCTGGCCGCGCTGGACAAGCGTTTTGCTGCACTGATTGCCAGCGGTGACCAGTTGGTGGGCGACAGCCTCAAGGGTGCCGCGGCTGACAGCGCGGCGGCCATGGGCGCGCGTTTGCAGTCGGCGCAAGCCACCGCCACCCAGATGACCGCCAATACCACCAGCGCCGTGCAAGAGGCGGCGGGCACCTTGCGCTGGCGCATCGGCATGGGCCTGGCAGTTGTAGGTTTTGGTGTATTGCTGTTGATTGCTGTAGTGCTCGGCCGTCGGGTGGTCAATCGCCTGAAGCTGCTGATTGCAGCGATGGACGATTTGGCGGCAGGCGAGGGCGACCTGACCAAGCGCGTGCAGATCAACAGCCGGGACGAAATCGGCGACATGGCCTCGGCGGTCAATCGCTTTGTGGATAAATTGCAGCCGATCGTGCGTGAAGCCGGTGATGTGGCCCAGCGTACCGGCGTGGAAATCGGCGCGATGACCCTGCGCAATGCGGGTGCCGATGCGGCCGCCGGCTTGCAGCGTGATGAGGTTGCCGAAAGCCTGCGGGCGCTGTCGCAAATGGCGGATGAGGCCCAGGCGGAAAGCCATGCGATGCAGGCGGCTTTGCAGCAGGTGGTGGATATTCGCCAGGCGACTGATGAAAATTCCCGCACTTCAGCCGAAGTCGGCAGCTTGATCGAGGCGTTGGCGGGGCAGGTGCAGGCCGGTTCCAAGGTGATCGAGCGGCTGGCGCAGCAGAGCGAGCAGATCGAGGTGGTGTTAACGGTGATCCACGGGATTGCCGAGCAAACCAACCTGCTGGCGCTCAACGCGGCTATTGAGGCGGCGCGAGCCGGTGAGACCGGGCGCGGCTTTGCGGTGGTGGCGGACGAGGTTCGCGCCCTGGCCAGTAAAACCCAGAGTTCTACCGGCGACATCCAGGCCCACATCGTGGCCTTGCAGCAAGGCGCCCGTGAGGCCGTGGAAACCATCGGCAAGGCCGGGCGCCAGGCCAGCGAAGGTTTGCTGGTATTACGCGACAGCGTACGCCTGCAGCAGTCGGTACAGGCCTCGGTGGAGCAGGTGCATACAGCGATTGGCCTGGCGACGCGGGCGGCTGAGCATCAGGCGCAGGGTGCGCATGCGGTGCGTGGGCGGGTGGAGATCATCCATGCCCAGGCAGAGCGGGCCGCTCAGGCGGTGGTAGAGACCACCGCCAGTGGCAAGGTGCTGGATGGGTTGGCGGCGCAGTTGAAGGCAAGTCTGGGGCAGTTCCGGGCTTGATATCGCCTGGTGCGGCCCTTTCGCGAGCAAGCCCGCTCCCACATTCGACCGAGTTCCACTTCTGGAATGCGAGCAAATGTGGGAGCGGGCTTGCTCGCGAAAGCTATTTCAGCGGCTCAGATACATCCGCGTCGTAAGCAGATACACCGGCAGCCCCGACACCAAAATCAACAATGCCGCATAGGGCGCCGCTGCCGCGAATTCCACATTCGAGGTGTGCGCCCACACGGCAGTTGCCAAGGTGTTCAGCCCGGTAGGACTAAGCAGCAACGTCGCCGTCAATTCCTTCATCGCATCCAGGAATACCAGCGCAAACGCCGCCCCCAATGCCGGGAAAATAATCGGCAGCGTCACCCGGCAAAACGCACTGAACGACGACGCGCCCAGCGTTCTCGCCGCCTCTTCCAGCTGTGGTGCTGCCTTGTTCAGCGCCGTGCGTATCGGCGCCTGGGCCAGAGGCAAAAACAGCAGCGCATAAGCGATCAGCAGCAATGCCGACGTTTGATATAGCGCCGGCACGTAATGCAGGGCGAAATACACCAGTGTCAGCGCAATCACCAGGCCGGGCAGGGCGTGCAGCAGGTACGGCAGGCGCTCGGCCCACAGTGCGAGCTGGCCCTTGTAGCGCACCACCAGCAAGCCCACCGGCACGGCAAACAACAGGCAAAGCGCGGCGCCACCCAGGGACAGCGCCAACGAAGAAAGCAGCGCCTCGCTGATCTCGGCTATCGGAAATGCCGCCGAACTGCCCACTGCCAGCCAATAACCGAGCATGCCCAGTGGAATGCCGCTGCCGATGATCGCCAGGAGCAGGCAATACAGCTGCCCCAGCGCCGCCCATTTGCCGAGTCGAACCTGTTCGGCATGCCGCGCCGCGCCCTGGCCGGTACGCACGTGCCGGCCCTTGCCGCGCACCCGCAGCTCCAGCCAGAGCAGCGTCAGGCACATCACCAGCAGCACCGCCGAAAGCATCGCCGCATTGGCGTTGCTGAACTCCAGCTCGAATTGCTGGTAGATCGCGGTGGTAAACGTCTGCAAGCCGATGATCGACAGCGCGCCGAACTCCACCAGCATATGCAGGGCAATCAACAGTGCCCCGGCCAGCAGTGACGGCCACAGCAGCGGCAAGGTGATGCGAAAGAATACGCCCCAGCGATTCAGTCCGAGGGTGCGGGCCGATTCTTCCAGGGATGGATCAAGATTGCGCAGGGTTGCCGCCACCGGCAGAAACACCAGTGGGTATTTGGACAGGGTCATCACCAGGATCGCTCCGCCCAACCCTTCAAAGTTGGCGCTTAACGAAACCCAGGTAAAGCTGCTGACAAACGCCGGCACCGCGAACGGCAGGCACAGGATCACTCCCCAGATCCGCCGCCCCGGCAGGTTGCTGCGTTCCAGCAGCCAGGCCAGGGACAAGCCGATCACGCCGCAGGCCACGGTGACGCCGACCATCAGCGCCAGGGTGTTGCGCAGCAACCCGAATACATAGGGCCGCCACAGCAAATGCACCGCTTCGGCCCATCCTGCCTGCCAGGCCTTGAGGCCGACATACGCCAGCGGCAACAGGCTCAGGCCTACCAGCAGCAGGACTGGTAGCAGCAACCAGATCGAAGGGCGTTTGCGTCTCGGCGTAAAACCCCCGCGCAAGGCGAGGGCGGGGAGCGATGGGTTCATCAGTTCAAGCCAACGTCACGTTCCAGTTCCAGGGCTTCTTCGGCGTTGCCCAGGTCGGCAGGGGTGACTTTCGGCGGTTGCAGCTCGCTGAAAGGCTTGAGGCCGCGGTTGGATTCCATGCCCTTGCGCAGCGGGTATTCGGCGGAAGTGTTGGTGATCACCCGCTGGCCTTCTTCGCTGGCCATGAATGCCAGCAGTTGCTGGGCTTCCTTTGGATGCTTGCTGGATTTCAGTGCAGCCGCGGCAGACACGGTGATCAGGCCACCGGCATCGCCGTTGGTGAAGTAGTGCAGCTGCGAATCCAGGTTGGTTTTTTCTTTCTTCAGGGCGAACCAGTAGTAGTTGTTCACCAAGACAGTGGCGACTTCGCCATTTTCCACGGCCTTGAGCGCAACCATGTTGTTGCTGTAGACCTTGCCGAAAGCGCGCAGGCCGGTCAGCCACTCTTCAGCCGCTTCGCGACCGTGCAGCTTGATGATCGCTACGGCTTGTTCCTGGAACGCGCCGCTGGTGGGCACGAAACCGACCTTGCCTTGCCACTCGGGCCCGGCGAAATCCAGTACCGACTTGGGCAGGTCTTTTTCGGCGATCAGCTTCGGGTTGAAGGCCACGACGCGGGTGCGTGCGGTCACGCCCATCCAGGCGCCGTTGGCGGCCACGTATTCCTTCGGCAGGACGTCGAGGGTGCTGGCGTCGATGGTTGCCAGCAGGCCTTGCTCGCCGAGTTTATTCAGCGGCGGCGATTCTTCGGTGTAGATCACGTCGGCAGGGGAGCGGTCACCTTCTTCGACGACCTGGCTGGCCAGCTGGTTGCTGCTGCCCTTGCGCACATTGACGTGGATGCCGGTCTTGGCTTCGAAGGCCTTGGCAAGTTCATCGCCGACCTCCTTGTGTTGGCCGTTGTACAAGGTCAGTGCAACCTTGTCGGCAGAATAGGCAGCGGGCGAGAGCAGGGTCAGGCCGAGCAGAGTGATGGTCAGGCCACGCAGAAGGGATGTCTTGAGACGGGTATCGCGGATCATCATCCGGGGTTTTCCTCACTTGAGTGCAACAAATCCTTACAAGGATAAACGATAAAACTTCTCAAGTGCGGACGAGAGGGGAAATCACCGGTCAGGTTTTCAAACCCCGGAAACGAAAAAACCCGCTTTCGCGGGTTTGATCTGAATTTGGTGCCCAGGAGAAGACTCGAACTTCCACGACCTTGCGATCACCAGCACCTGAAGCTGGCGTGTCTACCAATTTCACCACCTGGGCAGCATCAACAACGTTGCCGTCGTCGATGGCGCGCACTATACGGAGGCTATTTTGAGCTGTAAAGCCCTGCCATGAAAAAAGTCTGGAATATTTCGCCGACGGTCGCGCAAGGTGCATTCCAAGGGCTACAAAGTGCTTTTACGGGCTTGTTGACACCTGAAATTTCCCGTTTCAATACGCGTATGCCAAACTAACCCGCATATAGACAAGGTGAAAACTCTCTAATGGCCGATTGGCAGTCCCTCGATCCCGAGGCCGCTCGTGAAGCGGAAAAATATGAAAACCCCATTCCTAGCCGCGAACTGATCCTGGCGCACCTCGCCGATCGGGGTTCGCCTGCTAGCCGCGAGCAGCTGGTTGAAGAATTCGGTCTGACCACCGAAGACCAACTCGAAGCCCTGCGTCGCCGCCTGCGCGCCATGGAGCGCGATGCCCAGTTGATCTACACCCGCCGCGGCACCTACGCGCCGGTGGACAAGCTCGACCTGATCCTCGGCCGCATCGCCGGCCACCGTGACGGTTTCGGCTTCCTGATCCCGGACGATGGCAGCGACGACCTGTTCATGAGCCCGGCGCAAATGCGCCTGGTGTTTGATGGCGACCGTGCCCTGGCCCGCGTTTCCGGCCTCGACCGTCGCGGTCGCCGTGAAGGCGTGATCGTCGAAGTGGTGTCCCGTGCCCACGAGTCCATCGTCGGCCGTTACTTCGAAGAAGGCGGCATCGGCTTCGTGGTGCCGGATAACCCCAAGGTCCAGCAGGAAGTGCTGATCACCCCGGGGCGCAATGGCGCCGCCAAAGTGGGCCAGTTCGTCGAGGTGAAAATCACCCACTGGCCAACTGCGCGCTTCCAGCCACAGGGCGATATCGTTGAAGTGGTCGGCAACTACATGGCGCCGGGCATGGAGATCGATGTTGCGCTGCGCACCTACGATATCCCTCACGTCTGGCCTGAGGCTGTGCTCAAAGAAGCCGCCAAGCTCAAGCCGGAAGTCGAAGAAAAAGACAAAGAGAAGCGCATCGACCTGCGTCATCTGCCGTTCGTCACCATTGACGGCGAAGATGCCCGCGACTTCGACGATGCGGTCTACTGCGAAGCCAGGCCTGGCAAACTGCGCCTGTTCTCCGGCGGCTGGAAGTTGTTCGTCGCGATTGCCGACGTGTCCAGCTACGTGAAGATCGGTTCGGCCCTGGACAACGAAGCCCAGGTGCGCGGCAACTCGGTGTACTTCCCCGAGCGCGTCATCCCGATGCTGCCTGAGCAGCTGTCCAACGGCCTGTGCTCCCTGAACCCGAAAGTCGACCGTTTGGCCATGGTGTGCGAGATGACCATCTCGAAAACCGGCGAAATGACCGACTACCAGTTCTACGAAGCGGTGATTCACTCCCAGGCGCGCCTGACCTACAACAAGGTCAGCACCATCCTGGAACAGCCGAAAACCAGCGAGGCCAAGGCCCTGCGCGGTGAGTACGGGCATGTCGTGCCGCATCTCAAGCAGCTCTACGCGCTGTACAAGGTGCTGTTGGGCGCTCGTCACGTGCGTGGCGCGATCGACTTTGAAACTCAGGAAACCCGGATTGTCTTCGGTTCCGAGCGCAAGATCGCCGCGATCACCCCGACCACGCGCAACGATGCTCACAAGCTGATCGAGGAGTGCATGCTGGCGGCCAACGTGGCCACCGCAGAATTCCTCAAAAAGCACGAGATTCCTGCGTTGTACCGGGTGCACGACGGCCCGCCGCCGGAGCGTCTGGAGAAGCTGCGCGCGTTCCTCGGTGAGCTCGGCCTGTCCCTGCACAAAGGCAAGGACGGCCCGACGCCGAAGGACTACCAGGCTCTGCTCGCGAGCATCAAGGACCGTCCGGATTACCACGTGATCCAGACCGTTATGCTGCGCTCCCTGAGCCAGGCGGTGTACAGCGCCGATAACCAGGGCCACTTTGGCCTGAATTACGAAGCGTACACCCACTTCACCTCGCCGATTCGTCGTTACCCGGACTTGCTCACGCACCGGGCGATCCGCAGCGTGATCCATTCCAAGCAGAACACCCCGCACGTCAAGCGTGCTGGTGCCATGACCATTCCGAAGGCACGGATCTATCCGTACGACGAAGCGGCCCTGGAACAGTTGGGCGAGCAGTGCTCCATGAGCGAGCGCCGTGCCGACGAAGCCACCCGCGACGTAGTGAACTGGCTCAAGTGCGAGTTCATGAAAGACCGCGTGGGCGAGTCGTTCCCGGGTGTGATCACTGCCGTGACCGGTTTTGGTTTGTTCGTCGAGCTGACCGACATCTACGTCGAGGGCCTGGTGCACGTCACCGCCTTGCCGGGTGACTACTACCACTTCGACCCTGTGCATCACCGCCTGGCGGGTGAGCGCACCGGTCGCAGCTTCCGTCTGGGCGATACCGTGGAAGTGCAGGTCATGCGCGTCGACCTCGACGAGCGCAAGATCGATTTCGGTATGCCTGACAAGCCGGCTGAACCGACTGGCCGTAAAAAACGTGGCAGCGAAACTGCAGCCCCGGCCAGCAAAGGCAAAGGCGCTCCTGCGAAAGCGGCGGTCGCCGAGCCTGCGCCAGCCAAGCCTGCGCGTCGTTCGTCTGCCAAGGACAAGGCCCCCGAAGCCTACCGCCCTAGCGATGCCGCGGCGAAAAACGCCGAGCTGCGCAAGAGCCGCGAGTTGAAGCAGCAGTTGCTCAACGAAGCCAAAAGCGGTGGTAAAGCGGCGTCTGGGGGAAAGTCCCGCGAGGCGGAAAAGCCGTCGAGCAAGCCGAGTAAACACCGTAAAGGCCCGCCAAAAGCGGGTTCGGCCCCCGCGAAAAGCGGCGGGTCGCGCAAACCTAAGGCCAAGTCATGAGTCTGGAAAAAATCTACGGCGTACACGCCGTAGAAGCATTGCTGCGTCACCACCCGAAACGCGTCAAGCAGGTGTGGTTGGCAGAAGGCCGCAGTGAGCCGCGTGTTCAAGCGCTGGTCGAACTGGCCAATCAGAACAAAGTTGCCATCGGCCAGGCCGAGCGGCGCGAGATGGACGTCTGGGTCGAAGGCGTTCACCAGGGCGTGGTAGCCGACGTCAGTCCAAGCCAGGTCTGGGGCGAAGCGATGCTCGACGAGCTGCTCGACCGCACCGAAGGCGCACCGCTGTTGCTGGTGCTCGACGGCGTGACCGATCCGCACAACCTCGGCGCCTGCCTGCGTTCGGCGGATGCCGCCGGTGCGTTGGCGGTGATCGTGCCTAAAGACAAGTCGGCAACCTTGACGCCTGTCGTGCGTAAAGTCGCCTGCGGTGCTGCGGAAGTGATTCCGTTGGTGGCCGTGACCAACCTGGCGCGCACCCTGGAGAAACTCCAGCAGCGCGGCCTGTGGGTCGTGGGTACGGCGGGGGAGGCTGAGGTCAGCATTTATGACCAGGACCTCACCGGCCCGACCATCCTGATCATGGGTGCTGAAGGCAAAGGCATGCGTCGCCTGACCCGCGAGCATTGCGATTACCTGGTGCACCTGCCGATGGCCGGTAGCGTCAGCAGCCTCAACGTTTCAGTCGCAACGGGCGTCTGCCTGTTCGAAGCCCAGCGCCAGCGCGGCGCCAAGGCTAAAGCCAAGAAATAACCAAGTCTGGCGCAGGTCAAAATGTGGGAGGGGGCTTGCTCCCGAATACGGTGTATCAGTCAGTGCATTTGGTGACTGGCACATCGCTTTCGGGGGCAAGCCCCCTCCCACATTTGTTTTTGTGGTGTATGGGGGCTGTTCAAATAATCACCAATCACCTTGCACCCTTTCTCCCCCTTCTCTACAATTGCGCCCCTTGCCTTCATGGCAGGCACGCATGTGCCTCCCTTCGGCAAGATCCATAAGTGTCATTCACTCCTTGTCTGACCGTTTTTGAGCGGCAGGCTACAACCCGTAAGGAGCATTCATGCGTCATTACGAAATCATCTTTTTGGTCCACCCGGATCAAAGCGAGCAAGTCGGCGGCATGGTAGAGCGTTACACCAAGCTGATCGAAGAAGACGGCGGCAAAATCCACCGTCTGGAAGATTGGGGCCGTCGTCAACTGGCCTACGCAATCAACAATGTTCACAAGGCTCACTACGTGATGCTGAACGTTGAGTGCACTGGCAAGGCCCTGGCCGAGCTGGAAGACAACTTCCGCTACAACGATGCAGTGATCCGTAACCTGGTCATCCGTCGCGAAGAAGCCGTTACCGGCCAATCCGAGATGCTCAAGGCTGAAGAAAACCGCAGTGAGCGCCGTGAGCGTCGCGACCGTCCTGAGCACGAAGGCGCTGAAAGCGCTGATAGTGATGACAGCGACAACAGCGATAACGCTGACGAGTAATCCACGGACCTTTTAAGGAGCCTATCAAATGGCACGTTTCTTCCGTCGTCGTAAATTCTGCCGCTTCACCGCTGAAGACGTGAAGGAGATCGATTACAAAGATCTCAACACTCTGAAAGCCTACGTATCCGAGACCGGCAAAATTGTTCCAAGCCGCATCACCGGTACCAAAGCTCGTTATCAGCGTCAGCTGGCCACCGCTATCAAGCGCGCCCGCTTCCTGGCCCTGCTGGCCTACACCGACAGCCACGGCCGCTGAGACCGGGCAGTCGACAAGTAGTAAGGGATTGAATGCATGCGCGCCTTAGCTGAGTTCATCATGCGCGGTCGTGTGCAGGCCACTCTGGTAGTGGCTGGATGTGCAGCATTGCCGTTGTTGTATTGGTTGGGTGCTGCCGCGGGTTGCCTTGTGCTTCTGCGGCGCGGTTTGAAGGACGCCCTTGGCGTTCTTGCCCTGGGGATACTGCCGGCCTTGGTCTGGTGGTTGAAATTCGATGATCCACGGGTACTTCTGGTACTGCTCGGTTCATCGACCCTTGCGTTGGTTTTGCGCGCAAGTGAGTCCTGGGTCCGTACGCTGCTGGTCAGCGTGGCATTGGGGTTGGTGTATTCACTGGCGCTTGGCGCGGCTTTCCGCCCGCAAATCGAGGCGCTGGCGCAGGAGATCATCAAGATCCTGCCGCTGGCCCTCGGGGATCTCTACCAGCAGTTATCGGTAGAGGAGCGAGCGCGCTTTGCGTCAGTGGTTGCACCGATGCTTACCGGCCTGATAGCGGCACTGTTGCAGATTGTCAGCTTGCTGAGCCTGATTCTTGGGCGTTACTGGCAGGCGTTGTTGTATAACCCGGGTGGTTTTGGTCGCGAGTTTCGCAGTATCAGAATCCCCGCTGGACCGGCGATGTTGCTGCTGGCGTTCATGGTGGTCGGGCCGACTTTTGGCCTGGCGCTGTTGGTGCCGTTGTGCAGCGTACCGCTGGTATTCGCCGGCCTGTCCCTGATTCATGGGCTGGTGGCGCAAAAGCGACTGGGCAGATTCTGGCTGGTGGGGTTGTACGTGACGCTGTTGCTGTTCATGCAGCTGATCTATCCGTTACTCGTGGTCTTGGCCATTGTCGACGGCCTGATTGATTTTCGCGGTCGTCTGGCGCCGAAAGACGCCGATAACGCGAACGGTGAAGGTTAAAAGTTAGAGGATTTTCACATGCAACTGATCCTTCTGGAAAAAGTCGCCAACCTGGGCAACCTGGGCGACAAAGTGAACGTTAAGGCCGGCTACGGTCGTAACTACCTGCTGCCATACGGCAAAGCCACCGCTGCAACCGCTGCCAACCTGGCTGCGTTTGAAGAGCGTCGTGCTGAGCTGGAAAAAGCAGCAGCAGACAAAAAAGCTTCGGCCGAAACTCGCGCTGCCCAACTGGCTGAGCTGGAAGTGACTATCACTGCCACCGCCGGTGACGAAGGCAAGCTGTTCGGTTCGATCGGCACCCACGACATCGCTGATGCACTGACCGCCTCCGGCGTTGAAGTGCAGAAGAGCGAAGTTCGTCTGCCGAACGGCACCATCCGCAACGTTGGCGAATTCGATGTAGCCGTGCACCTGCACGCTGAAGTCGAAGCAACCGTACGCGTTGTTGTGGTAGCAGCTTAAGCAACACCTAACTGACTGGCACCTCGCGTGCCAGGCAGTTAACATCGGGCACGATCCTGTTCACAGGTCGTGCCTTTTGTTTTTCTATAGCTCCTGATTCTCCAACTATTCCAAGTGGCCATGAACGATATCTCCGCTCCTGAGCAATATGACCTGCAAACCGCTGCCCTGAAGGTGCCGCCGCATTCCATCGAGGCCGAACAGGCCGTGCTCGGTGGCTTGATGCTGGACAACAACGCCTGGGAACGCGTGCTGGATCAAGTCTCGGACGGCGATTTCTACCGTCATGACCACCGCCTGATCTTCCGCGCCATTGCCAAGCTGGCCGACCAGAACTCACCGATCGACGTGGTGACCCTGGCCGAGCAGTTGGACAAGGAAGGCCAGACGTCCCAAGTGGGCGGCCTGGGTTACCTGGGCGAGTTGGCGAAAAACACGCCATCGGTCGCCAACATCAAGGCGTATGCGCAGATCGTCCGTGCGCGGGCCACGTTGCGCCAGTTGATCGGCATCGCCACCGAGATCGCCGACAGCGCGTTCAACCCGGAAGGCCGCACTGCCGAAGAGATTCTCGACGAAGCCGAACGGCAGATCTTCCAGATCGCCGAGGCCCGGCCGAAAACCGGCGGCCCGGTCAGCGTCAACGACTTGCTGACCAAGGCCATCGACCGTATCGACACCTTGTTCAACACCGACAACGCCATCACCGGCCTGTCCACCGGCTACACCGACCTCGACGGCATGACCAGCGGCCTGCAGCCAGCCGACTTGATCATCGTCGCCGGCCGTCCGTCCATGGGTAAAACCACCTTCGCCATGAACCTGGTGGAAAACGCCGTGTTGCGCAGCGACAAGGCCGTACTGGTTTACTCCCTGGAGATGCCAGGCGAATCGCTGATCATGCGTATGTTGTCGTCCCTGGGCCGCATCGACCAGACCAAGGTGCGTGCCGGCCGCCTGGAAGACGACGACTGGCCGCGGCTGACCTCGGCGGTCAACCTGCTCAACGATCGCAAGCTGTTTATCGATGACACCGCGGGCATCAGCCCGTCGGAAATGCGCGCGCGTACCCGACGCCTGGTGCGTGAGCACGGCGACATCGCCCTGATCATGATCGACTACCTGCAGTTGATGCAGATCCCGGGTTCCAGCGGTGACAGCCGGACCAACGAGATTTCCGAGATTTCCCGCTCGTTGAAAGCCCTGGCCAAGGAATTCAACTGCCCGGTGGTTGCCCTGTCGCAGCTCAACCGATCTCTTGAGCAGCGTCCGAACAAACGCCCGATCAACTCCGACTTGCGGGAATCCGGAGCGATCGAGCAGGATGCTGACGTGATCATGTTCGTATACCGGGACGAGGTGTATCACCCGGAGACCGAGCATAAAGGCATCGCCGAAATCATCATCGGTAAACAGCGTAACGGGCCAATCGGCACCACGCGCCTGGCCTTTATCGGCAAATACACCCGCTTCGAAAACCTGGCGCCGGGCAGCTACAACTTCGAAGACGAGTAAAAGGCCGTCCCGCCAATTCCGACTGCAAAGGTCGGAATTGGTCAAAATTTGTGCTATATTCCGCGCCCGCGATTTTTCATCTCAACACCGGTCACCGTCATGCAAACAGCCAAGCCGTTATTTGACTATCCCAAGTACTGGGCCGAATGTTTCGGTCCTGCGCCATTCCTGCCGATGAGCAGGGAGGAGATGGATCAGCTTGGCTGGGATTCATGCGACATCATCATCGTCACCGGTGACGCGTACGTGGACCATCCGTCGTTCGGCATGGCAATCATCGGCCGGCTGCTGGAGTCCCAGGGCTTTCGCGTCGGGATCATTGCCCAGCCCAACTGGCAGTCCAAAGACGACTTCATGAAGCTCGGCGAGCCGAACCTGTTCTTCGGCGTCGCGGCCGGCAACATGGACTCGATGATCAACCGCTACACCGCCGACAAGAAAATCCGCTCCGATGACGCCTACACCCCAGGCGGCATGGCCGGCAAACGTCCGGACCGCGCGAGCCTGGTCTACAGCCAGCGCTGCAAGGAAGCCTACAAGCACGTGCCGATCGTGCTCGGCGGCATCGAAGCCTCCCTGCGCCGCATCGCCCACTACGACTACTGGCAGGACCGTGTACGCAACTCGATCCTGATCGACGCCTGCGCCGATATCCTGCTGTACGGCAACGCCGAGCGGGCCATCGTCGAAGTCGCCCAGCGCCTGTCGTGGGGCCACAAGATCGAAGACATCACCGACGTGCGCGGCACTGCGTTCATTCGCCGTGACACGCCCGAAGGCTGGTACGAGGTGGACTCCACCCGTATCGACCGTCCGGGCAAGATCGACAAGATCATCAACCCGTACGTGAACACCCAGGACACCCAGGCCTGCGCCATCGAGCAGGAAAAGGGCCCGGTGGAAGACCCGGAAGAGGCCAAGGTGGTACAGATCCTGGCCAGCCCACGCATGACCCGTGACAAGACCGTGATCCGTCTGCCGTCCGTGGAAAAAGTCCGTGGCGACTCGGTGCTGTATGCCCACGCCAACCGCGTGCTCCACCTGGAAACCAACCCGGGCAACGCCCGCGCGCTGGTACAGAAGCACGGCGAAGTGGATGTGTGGTTCAACCCGCCGCCCATTCCCATGACTACCGAAGAAATGGACTACGTGTTCGGCATGCCTTACGCCCGTGTTCCACACCCGGCGTACGGCAAGGAAAAGATCCCGGCCTACGACATGATCCGCTTCTCGGTGAACATCATGCGTGGCTGCTTCGGCGGCTGCACCTTCTGCTCGATCACCGAGCACGAAGGCCGAATCATCCAGAACCGTTCCGAAGAGTCGATCATTCGCGAAATCGAAGAGATCCGCGACAAGGTGCCAGGCTTCACCGGCGTCATTTCCGACCTCGGCGGCCCGACCGCGAACATGTACCGCATTGCCTGCAAGAGCCCGGAAATCGAATCCGCGTGCCGCAAGCCATCCTGCGTGTTCCCGGGCATCTGCCCGAACCTGAACACCGACCACTCGTCGTTGATCCAGCTGTACCGCAGCGCCCGTGCGTTGCCGGGTGTGAAGAAGATCCTGATCGCTTCCGGCCTGCGCTACGACCTCGCGGTCGAGTCGCCGGAGTACGTGAAGGAGCTGGTGACCCACCACGTCGGTGGTTACCTGAAGATCGCCCCGGAACACACCGAGGAAGGTCCGCTCAACCAGATGATGAAACCGGGCATCGGCAGCTATGACAAGTTCAAGCGCATGTTCGAGAAGTACACCAAGGAAGCGGGCAAGGAGCAGTACCTGATTCCTTACTTCATCGCCGCCCACCCGGGCACCACCGATGAAGACATGATGAACCTGGCCCTGTGGCTCAAGGGCAACGGCTTCCGCGCCGACCAGGTGCAGGCGTTCTACCCGTCGCCAATGGCCACCGCCACGGCGATGTACCACTCGGGCAAGAACCCGCTGCGCAAGGTTACCTACAAGAGCGACGCGGTGACCATCGTCAAGAGCGAAGAACAGCGCCGTCTGCACAAGGCCTTCCTGCGCTACCACGACCCGAAAGGCTGGCCGATGCTGCGTGAAGCCTTGACCCGCATGGGCCGTGCAGACCTGATCGGGCCGGGCAAGGAGCAACTGATCCCGTTGCACCAACCGTCCACCGACAGCTACCAGAGCGCCCGTCGCAAAAACTCGACGCCGGCTGGCAGCCACAAGGTTGCGAAGGAAACCACCACCAGGATCCTCACCCAGCACACCGGCCTGCCGCCGCGAGGCAGTGATGGCAGCAACCCTTGGGACAAGCGCGAGCAAGCCAAGGCCGCAGCCATGGCGCGCAACAAGCAGGCCGCCAAGGAGCGCACCGACGCCGCCAAGGGCAAAGGCAAGAAGCCAGCCCGCAAGCCGGTGGTGCCGCGTTGATCGCCGCCTGAAACGCAAAACGCCAGCCTCGTGCTGGCGTTTTGCTTTCTAGCGGGTGGGTAGCCTGTTTGTTAAGGTGGCGCCCATTCGAGCGCCATCGCAGGCAAGCCAGCTCCCACATGTGACCGGGTTTCAGCATGAGAATGCGGTCGAATGTGGGAGCGGGCTTGCTCGCGAAAGCGCCAGTTCAGACACCACCCATTTCAAGGAAGAACACCCCCATGAGCAGCCCCCTGCTTGGCATCGGCATGGACTCCAACCGCTCCCAGTTCATGGCCCGCCAGCGCATCGAAAGCCAGATCAACCTGCCACGCCTGTTTGCCGCCATCGACGCCGACCCCGGCATTGTGGGGGCGGGTGTGGTGTATATCGATGCTGACTTCAACGTCGTCACCCTGCGCGAATTCCAACCCATCTGCAGCATTGCGCCCAAACGCGTGATCCTGCGGGAAGCGCAGCGGTACATAGCGCCGGCGCAGTTCGCCCAGCAGGTGCAAGACAATCCCCGTGAATCGCGGCTGGTGGGTGAAGCGATCAACACCACGCTGTCGTGTGCCGGTGCAGTCATCGGCTGGGTAGTGGTGCTCAGCGGCTCTGTCGCGATACCGTTTTCGGCGGGTGCCAGTACGGTGGTCGCAGCCCTCGGCTACACCGCTGCGGCAGCCAGTACCGTTCAGTGTTTTGCCGGTGGCTACCGGACCGTCAACGAAATAAGAAATCCGTCGCGCAACGACGAGCTCGACGGCGAGGAATGGTATCAATACACGATGATCGCGTTGGACGCCGCATCGTTGGTCGGAGTCGGTGCATCGTCACTCACCACCCTCAAGCTGGTCCGGCTGAATAGGGCGACCACCGGCAAAAGTGTTCGGGAGGTACTGAAAGGCTTGAATCGACAAGAGCGCGCCAAACTGACCAAGGAGTTGCTGAGCATTAACGACCCTCGCTTGAGCTCGAAGATGCTCAAGTTGCGTCAGTTGTCAGGTGAGCTGCCCAAGCGCTTCACGCCCACACAGGTCAAGCACGCAACGGTCACGCAAATACAGGATGCGTTGGGCGCCTCGATTGGCTTCACGGGCAGTGCGCTCTCCGGGAATGTCCGAACCATTGCCGTAGGTCTATACGAGGAGATTGAGCAATGAACCAAGCACCGAGCATTCGTGCCTTTCTATCCCGGTACTTTCCGGTTTTCATGGGGGCGATATTGGCGGCGGTATTTTCCCTGGTCTTCGCGGTGCCTTTGTTTTTTGACAGCTATTTCCGGGACCTTCCCCTGGCGGATAACGCCAAGTACTCCTTTCTCGGCGGAATCGCTCTGACGTTGGTCATCGTGCACTGCAACTTCATGATCGCCCGCGGACGCCCGCAATGGGTGTGGCCGCTGGTGGTGTTGCTGGGGCTTTGTCTTGTGTGTGTGCTGCCCACGATCGAGTACCGACCGCATCCATTTATTTATGGCATGAGCGTGCTGTTGCCGTTGCTGGCGCTGCTGGTGCTTAACAGCAAGCGCCACCGCGAAATGCGCCAGAAACTGGTCGAAGTTCGCCACCTGCGTGAAGCCGTGATCGCCAGGCACAAAGCCCGTTGACTGGGTAGATTCACCACCCACCCTCACACTCCCGCCACAAATATGTGCAACCCTCGCACCACGACGGCAGCCATCGCGCCGTTTTGGTGCTGTACTGCACCGGGTCCCACGATAAAGCGCAATGACCACTGCTCTGGCATAAGTCTTGCGCGCTTTGTTTCCATGCCCTGGCTCGCAGGAGGCCGCCGTGTCGATTCATGTCGCGTTGCACCACGTTACGCATTACCGCTACGACCGCGCGGTCGAACTCGGCCCACAGATTGTTCGTCTGCGTCCGGCGGCCCATAGCCGCACGCGGATTCTTTCCTACGCGCTGAAGGTGCTGCCGGAACAGCACTTCATCAATTGGCAGCAAGATCCCCAGGGCAATTACCTGGCGCGTCTGGTGTTCCCGGAAAAAACTGACGAGCTGCGCATCGAAGTCGACCTGGTGGCGGAGATGGCGGTATTCAATCCGTTCGATTTCTTCCTGGAACCCTACGCCGAAAAAATCCCGTTCAGCTACGCCGCCGATGAGCAGCGCGAGCTGGCGCCGTACCTCGAAACATTGCCGCTGACCCCGAGATTCGCCGCGTATCTGGCGGGTATCGACCGCACGCCGTTGCCGGCGGTGGATTTCCTGGTGGGCCTGAATCAGCGCCTGGCCGCCGATATCGGCTACCTGATCCGCATGGAGCCGGGGGTACAAACTCCGGAATTCACCCTGGAAAACGCCTCCGGTTCCTGCCGGGATTCGGCGTGGTTGCTGGTGCAACTGCTGCGTAATCTCGGTTTGGCGGCGCGATTTGTGTCGGGCTACCTGATCCAGCTGACCGCCGACGTCAAAGCCCTCGATGGCCCGTCCGGCACCGAGGTGGATTTCACCGACCTGCACGCCTGGTGCGAAGTGTATTTGCCCGGCGCCGGCTGGATCGGCCTCGATGCCACCTCCGGTTTGTTCGCCGGTGAAGGTCATATCCCGTTGGCCTGTAGTCCTGATCCTTCTTCCGCGGCGCCCATCAGTGGCCTGGTGGAACCCTGCGAGTGCGAATTTACCCACGAGATGTCCGTGGAGCGGATTTGGGAAGCCCCCAGGGTTACCAAGCCCTACACCGAAGAGCAGTGGCTGGCGATCCAGGCCCTGGGCCGGCAGATCGACGGTGACCTGCACAAGGACGACGTACGCCTGACCATGGGCGGCGAACCCACCTTCGTTTCCATCGACGACCCCGACGGCGCCGAATGGAACACCGCCGCCCTGGGCCCGGACAAACGCCGGCTGTCCGCCGAGCTGTTCCAGCGCATGCGCAAGCACTACGCACCCAAGGGCCTGGTGCATTTCGGCCAGGGCAAGTGGTACCCCGGCGAGCAACTGCCGCGCTGGTCCCTCAACTGCTACTGGCGCCGCGACGGCGTGCCGATCTGGCACAACAGCGCGCTGATCGCCGATGAGCAGGAAAGCTATGGCGCCGACGGCGTGATGGCCGGGCGTTTTCTGGCCAGCGTTGCCGAGCGCCTGAAACTGCCCGCGCAGTTTGTATTCCCGGCCTACGAAGACAATTTCTATTACCTGTGGCGCGAAGGCGCCTTGCCGCAAAACGTCAGCGCCGAAGATCCGCGCCTGGAGGACAAGCTTGAGCGCGAGCGCCTGCGCAAGGTCTTCAGCCAGGGCCTGGATAAAGTCATCGGCCAGGTGCTGCCGCTGGCGCGCACGGCGGCCAATGACCGCTGGCAGAGCGGGCGCTGGTACCTGCGGGACAACCATTGCCGCCTGGTGCCGGGCGATTCACCGTTGGGTTATCGCCTGCCACTGGCCTCGCAACCGTGGGTAACGGCGGCGGACTATCCGTTCGTGCACCCCACCGATCCCAATCAGGACCTGGCAGACCTGCCGACCACCTCGCAACTGCAAAGCCATGGCGAGGCAGCTGCCAGCCAAGACCGTATCCCGAAGATCGACGAGTCTGCCGACTGGCTGACCCGCACCGCCCTGTGCGCCGAGGCACGGGACGGCCGCTTGTACCTGTTCATGCCGCCGCTGGAACGGGTCGAGGATTACCTGGAACTGGTGGCCGCCATCGAAGCCACCGCCGAAGAACTGCATTGCCCGGTGTTGCTGGAAGGTTATGAGCCGCCGAGCGACCCACGCCTGAGCAACTTCCGGGTGACGCCGGATCCGGGTGTGATCGAGGTCAACGTGCAGCCGTCCGCCACCTGGGACGAGTTGGTGGAACGCACCGAGTTTCTCTACGAAGAAGCCCGGCAAACCCGCCTCACCACAGAAAAATTCATGATCGACGGGCGCCACACCGGCACCGGCGGCGGTAACCACTTTGTGCTCGGTGGCGCTACGCCCAAGGATTCGCCGTTCCTGCGGCGTCCCGATCTGCTGCGCAGCCTGATCAGCTATTGGCATAACCATCCGTCATTGTCCTACCTGTTTTCCGGCCTGTTCATCGGCCCGACTTCCCAGGCACCACGGGTCGACGAAGCGCGCAACGATGCGCTGTATGAGCTGGAAATCGCCTTCGCGCAGATGCCCGAAGCGGGCGAAGAATGCCCGCCATGGTTGGTGGACCGCCTGCTGCGCAACCTGCTGATCGACGTCACTGGCAATACCCACCGCGCCGAGTTCTGCATCGACAAGCTCTACTCGCCGGACGGTGCCACCGGCCGCCTGGGCCTGCTGGAATTGCGTGCCTTTGAAATGCCGCCCCACGCCCGCATGAGCCTGACCCAACAGTTGTTGCTGCGGGCACTGGTCGCGCGGTTCTGGCGTGAACCCTATGCGCCGCCGAAGCTGGCGCGCTGGGGCACAGAGCTGCATGACCGCTTCCTGCTGCCGCACTTTATCGAGCAGGATTTTGCCGACGTGATCGTCGAGCTGAACGCTGCCGGTTATCCGCTGCGGGCCGAATGGTTTGCCGCGCACCTGGAGTTCCGTTTTCCCAAGGTCGGTGACTACGCCGTCAGCGGCATCGAACTGGAATTGCACCAGGCCCTTGAGCCCTGGCATGTGCTGGGCGAAGAGGGTGCGGTGGGCGGTACGGTGCGTTACGTGGATTCGTCCCTGGAGCGCCTGCAGGTCAAGTTGAGTGGCCTGCCGCCCCAGCGTTACCTGCTGACCTGCAATGGCATCCCGGTGCCGCTGCAACCCACCGGGCGCGTCGGCGAGTTTGTGGCTGGCGTGCGTTATCGCGCCTGGCAACCGGCCAACTGTTTGCAGCCGACCATCCCGGTGCATGCGCCACTGGTGTTCGATCTTTTGGACACATGGATGCAGCGCTCGCTGGGCGGTTGCCAGTACCATGTCGCCCATCCGGGCGGGCGCAATTACGACAGCCTGCCGGTGAATGCCAATGAAGCTGAAAGCCGGCGGATGGCGCGGTTTTTCCGCTTGGGACACAGCCCCGGGAAATTGCCGGTGCCGAGTGTGGTGATCAATGATGAATTGCCGATGACCCTGGATTTGCGGCGCTTCTCCAATAAGAATGACTAAACGCGATTCAAAATGTGGGAGCGGGCTTGCTCGCGAATACGGTGTCTCAGAAACACATTAAGTGACTGACACTCCGCTTTCGCGAGCAAGCCCGCTCCCACACAAGCCCGCTCCCACAGTTGGATCGCGTGGTTTGTGAGTTAATTCGACTTCCCTTGCCTCTGCCGAGCGTTCCATGCCCGACTTGCTCGACCGTTACCCGCTGACCGCGGGCACTTATCACGAACTGCTGGACGACAGCGGCGCGGTTCGCGCCCATTGGCAGCGGCTGCTCGATCACTTGCAACGCAGCACCCCGGCGCAACTGGCCCAGCGCCAAGCCTTGCTGACTCGGCAGATCCAGGAAAACGGCGTGACCTACAACGTCTACGCCGACCCCAAGGGCGCCGATCGCCCCTGGGAGCTGGACCTGCTGCCCCACGTGCTGGCCGCCGATGAATGGAAGCAACTCTCCGCCGGCATCGCCCAGCGTGCGCGCCTGCTGAATGCAGTACTGGCCGACCTCTACGGCCCGCAACGCTTGATCGCCGAAGGCTTGCTGCCGGCAGAACTGGTGTTCGGCCATAACAATTTCCTGTGGCCGTGCCAGGGGATCCAGCCGCCCGACGGCGCGTTCCTGCACCTGTACGCCGTGGACCTGGCGCGTACGCCGGATGGCCGCTGGTGGGTCACCGCCGACCGGACCCAGGCCCCGTCCGGCGCCGGTTATGCTTTGGAAAACCGCACCATCGTGTCCCGCGCCTTCCCGGACCTGTACCGCGACTTGCAGGTGCAGCACCTCACCGGGTTCTTCCGCACCCTGCAGGAAACCCTGGCCCGCCAGGCGCCGAGCGACGACCAGCCACCGCTGATCGTGCTGCTGACCCCGGGCCGTTTCAACGAAAGCTATTTCGAGCATCTGTACCTCGCCCGCCAGCTTGGCTACCCGCTGGTGGAAGGCGGCGACCTGACCGTGCGCGACGCCACGGTGTACCTCAAGACCCTCAGCGGCCTGCGCCGGGTGCACGCGATCATGCGCCGCCTGGACGACGATTTCTGCGACCCGCTGGAACTGCGCACCGACTCGGCCCTCGGCGTGCCCGGCCTGCTGGATGCCGTGCGCCAGGGCAATGTGCTGGTGGCCAACGCCCTGGGCAGTGGCGTGCTGGAATCCCCTGGCCTGTTGGGATTTCTGCCGAAGATCAATCAATTCCTGTTTGGCGAAGAGCTGATCCTGCCGTCCATCGCGACCTGGTGGTGCGGTGAGCCGCCGGTGCTGGCCGAAGCCCTGGAGAAACTGCCGGAGCTGCTGATCAAGCCGGCGTTTCCGTCGCAAAGCTTTACCCCGGTATTTGGCCGCGACTTGAACGACGAACAACGCGAGGCCCTGGCTGAGCGCATGCGCGCGCGGCCTTACGCCTATGTCGCCCAGGAACTTGCGCAGTTGTCCCAGGCGCCGGTCTGGCACACCGTTGACGATCACCTTCAGCACCGCGCCATCGGCATGCGTGTGTACGCCGTAGCCAGCGCCGACGGTTATCGGGTACTGCCCGGTGGCCTGACCCGTGTGGCCGCCGATGCCGATGCCGAAGTGGTGTCGATGCAGCGCGGCGGTGCGAGCAAGGACACCTGGGTGCTCGGCGAACGCGCCCATGGCACCGAGCAATGGCGCGCCCAGCGAGCCATCGGCGCCCATGACCTGGTGCGGCGCGATCCGTACCTGCCGTCGCGGGTGGTGGAAAACCTGTTCTGGTTTGGCCGTTATTGCGAGCGCTGTGATGACAGTGCGCGCTGGTTGCGGATCGTCCTCGCCCGCTATGTCGACGGAGACGACCCGCTGGCGCTGCAGGCGGCGGTTGAACTGGGTGAGAACCTGCGACTGTTGCCGGAGGAGGGCGAGTTGCCTGAGCGGCTTCAGGCGGCGTTGCTCGGTGACGACTGGCCGTCGAGCCTGCGGGCCAACTTGCAGCGCTTGCAGTGGGCGGCGTCCCAGGTGCGCGGCAAGCTGTCCCGGGAAAACTGGCAGGCGCTGGTGGAGTTGCAGCGCGAAGCCCTGGAACTGGAAAGCGAAGAGCCGGACTTCGGCGAACTGCTGGATTTCCTCAACCGCCTGGTGATGTCCCTGGCCGCGCTGTCGGGCTTTGCCCTTGACGACATGACCCGCGACGAAGGCTGGCGCTTCCTGATGATGGGCCGGCGCATCGAGCGCCTGCAGTTTCTCAGCAGCAGCCTGGCGGCGTTCCTGCGCGGCGTGGCGGTGTTCGATCAGGCCGGGCTGGAGTGGTTGCTGGAGCTGGGCAACAGCAGCATCACCTATCGTTCGCGCTACCTCGCGGTACCGCAGCTGATTCCGGTGCTGGACCTGTTGCTGCTGGATGAGCAAAACCCCCACGCAGTGCTGTTCCAGCTGAAACTGGTGAGCCGCACCTTGCGCCGCTTGAATGACGATTTCGGCGTGCCCCGGGAAACCGGGCTGGCGCCGTTGGTGGAGCGCCTGGCGCGCTTTGACCTGGGCTGCCTGGAGAACCCGCTGTTCGGCGAGTCCAGTGTGCGTGCCGCGCTGGATGGCCTGGCCGACCTGCTGCAAGCGGTGGCCGATGAAAGTGGGCAAGTCTCCGACCGCCTGGCCTTGCGCCATTTTGCCCATGTGGACGATGTCAGCCAGCAAACGGTGTCTGTGTGATGAGTGCCCGCTACCAGATTTTCCACGATACCCATTACCACTACGACAGCCCGGTGTCCCTGGCCCAGCAGCTGGCGCACCTGTGGCCGCGGCCTTGCGCCTGGCAGCGCTGCAGCTCGCAGCAACTGGAGATCAGCCCAGAACCGACCTCGCGCCGGGATGAACTGGATGTGTTCGGCAACCCGATCACTCGGCTGGCATTCGAGCGGCCCCATGATGAACTGCTGGTGAACGCCGGGCTGACAGTGGAGGTGTTGGCGCGGCCGCTGCTGGATTTCAGCCTGTCGCCGGCCTGGGACCAGACCCGCAACGGCCTGACCTACAGCAGCCAGCCGCTGTCGGCCGAAGTGATCGAGGCGTGCCGCTATCGGTTCGAATCGCCCTATGTGCATTTGAAGAAAAGCTTCGTCGAGTTCTCCGAAGACTGTTTCCCGGCCGGTCGTCCGTTGCTGTTGGGTGTGCAGGCGCTGATGCAGAAGATCTTCAGCGAATTTACTTTCGATGCCGAAGCCACCCAGGTCGCCACGCCGTTGGTGGAAGTGCTGGAGCGCCGGCGCGGCGTGTGCCAGGACTTCGCCCACCTGATGCTCGCGTGCCTGCGTTCCCGGGGCCTGGCGGCGCGGTATATCAGTGGTTACCTGCTGACCCAGCCACCGCCCGGCCAACCACGGTTGATCGGCGCGGATGCGTCCCACGCGTGGGTGTCGGTGTTTTGCCCGGTGTCGGGTTGGGTGGATTTTGACCCGACCAACAATGTGCAGCCGGCACTGGAACACATCACCCTGGCCTGGGGCCGGGACTTTTCCGATGTTTCGCCGTTGCGGGGGGTGATTCTGGGGGGAGGGAGCCATGACCCGGAAGTGCGGGTGACGGTGATGCCGCTGGAGTAATGCACATATCTCAAATCGGGACGCGGAGCGCCCCAGGATGCATTCCCACGCGGAGCGTGGGAACGATCACCTATTCAGCGTCTTTCGGTGCTTCGGTTTCGTCTGTAGCCACTGTACCTTCAGCATCCGGGTTCAGTGCACCGGCTTCTTCGTCGGCTGCAATTTTCTTGCGCTGCAGCTTTTCCTCTTTCTTCTGCTCTTTGGCCAAGTCTCTCTGACGTTTGGCGAAGGAGTAATTAGGTTTTGCCATGGGCGATCCTCTGGGGTCGAAGGTGAGGTTGAGCGGCGCGTATTCTGCCTTTAATCGCGTCCCAAGGGTTAATCGGGTTTTTGGTCCACCCATTTGGGCAGGACCAGCGGTTGCCAGGCATCCAGTACGTCAAGCAGCTCAGCCGGCGATTCGCTCATTTGCAGCATGGCACGATGCGGTGCACGGACGAAGCCTTCGCCGACGATATGATCAAGAAAATCGGTCAACTTGCGGTAAAAACCGTTCACTTCGAGCAAACCCAGCGGTTTGCCGTGGTAGCCGAGCTGGCCCCAGGTCCAGACTTCGAACAGTTCTTCCAGGGTGCCCAGGCCGCCCGGCAGCGCAATAAAGGCGTCGCTCAGTTCGGCCATGCGCGCCTTGCGGGCGTGCATGCCGTCGACCACCTCCAGGCGGGTCAGGCCTTTGTGGCCGATTTCGAGGTTTTTCAGGCTTTCGGGAATAATCCCGATCACCTCGCCGCCGGCTTCCAGCGCCGCATCGGCGACGATACCCATCAGGCCCACGGCGCCGCCGCCGTACACCAGGGTCAGCTTGCGCTCGGCCAGCGCGCGCCCGAGGGCCACGGCTGCTTCACGGTAGGCCGGGTTGGTGCCGCTGCTGGCACCGCAAAACACACAGACAGACTTCAAGGACATACCTGACTCCACTCAGTTGTGGCTAAAGAGTAAAGGCTGGCTTGCGTCTCTCAAAGGATTAAACCTCGCGTTGAGGTGTTTCGCAGGTGCCGCTGGCACCACAGGCATAGGCGGCAAGCAGGCTGCGGAACAGACTATTGAGGTGCATGGCTGGGACTCCGGATGGGTGATGGACCGATCATAGGCCGGCACTCGCACTTTGGCCGGTAGATTGTGTCGATGAGTCTGATAGCCTAAAGTTGTATACAATCTGTTGATACAGATCATATGAAGTCCTGCCTGACTCAGGCACCCTTGTCGCAATATGCGTTTTTTAAACCCTGCCCTGGAGATTCACATGTTTGCCAAACTCGTTGCTGTTTCCCTGCTGACTCTGGCTAGCGGCCAGTTGCTTGCTGCAGAGTGCAAGGTCACTGTCGACTCCACTGACCAGATGTCCTTCAACACCAAGGCCATCGAAATCGACAAGAGCTGCAAGACGTTCACCGTTGAGTTGACCCACTCCGGCAGCTTGCCGAAAAACGTCATGGGCCATAACTGGGTGCTGAGTTCCGCTGCCGACATGCCTGGCATCGCCAGCGACGGCATGGCTGCCGGCATCGACAAGAACTACCTGAAAGACGGTGACACCCGCATCATCGCCCACACCAAGATCATCGGTGCCGGCGAGAAAGACTCGGTGACCTTCGATGTGTCGAAGCTGGCGGCAGGCACTGACTACGCGTTCTTCTGCTCGTTCCCAGGCCACATCTCGATGATGAAAGGCACTGTGACCCTGAAGTAATCACCTTTGTAGGAGCGAGCTTGCTCGCGAAAACCTCAAGGGCACCGCGCTCATCCAGGATGGGCGCGTTTTCGTTGACGATCTTCGCGAGCAAGCTCGCTCCTACAGTGCTTAAGGTGCAAACGGCATTACCCGCTTGTGCTCGGTCTTGCGATAGGTGTCGCAGATGATCTTGAAGGCTTCCTCGCGCACCGGCTCGCCGTGCAGGAACGCGTCGATCTCGGCATAGGTCACGCCATGGGACGCTTCGTCCGGCTTGCCCGGCGACAGGTCTTCCAGGTCGGCCGTCGGGATCTTCTCTACCAGCGATTCCGGAGCACCAAAGTGCCGGGCAATCGCGCGCACCTGGTTCTTCACCAGCCCGCTCAGCGGCGCCAGGTCGCAGGCGCCATCACCGAACTTGGTGAAAAAGCCCATCACGGCTTCCGCCGCATGGTCGGTACCGATCACCAAACCACCGGCCGCGCCGGCGATGGTGTACTGCGCCACCATGCGCATGCGCGCCTTGGTGTTGCCCAGCACGAAGTCCCGGGAGACTGCGGCCTTGCCTTCAAACGCCGCCACTTCATTGGCCAGGGATTTCACCGCCGGGCCGATGTTCACTGTGTGGCGCTCGTCGGGCTCGATAAAGTCTACGGACGCCTGGGCGTCGTGTTCGTCGAACTGGGTTTCGTAGGGCAGGCGCACCGCGATAAAGCGGTACGCATCGTCACCCTTGGCAGCCCGCAACTCTTGCATTGCACGCTGGGCCAGCAGGCCGGCGGTCAGGGAGTCGACGCCGCCGCTGATGCCCAGCACCAACGTCTTGAGGCCTGAATTGAGCAGGCAATCCTGGATAAAGGTAACGCGCCGGGCGACCTCCGCCTCAAGGGCGGCCTGGTCCTTGAACGGTGGTTGGACCTTGAGCTGTTCAGCAATCTCGCGCTGTACGGCTTGCATGATTCACTCCTTGCTGGGTAGGGCAGGTACTTTGAAAACGTGGCGCAAATAGGCGACAAAGTTCGGATCGGTGCAGTGGGTCTTGCCCGCTTCATCGGAAATCTTCGCGACGGGCTGGCCATTACAGGCAGTCATTTTAAGCACGATGCTCATCGGTTCCACACCTGGAATATCACAGGTCAGGTTGGTGCCGATGCCGAAGCTCACATTGATCCGACCACGCAGCGCGCGGAAAATCTCCAGCGCCTTGGGCAGCGACAGGCTGTCGGAGAACACCAGGGTCTTGCTCATCGGCTCGATCCCCAGCTTGTGGTAGTGGGCGATCGCCTTTTCGGCCCATTGCACCGGGTCACCGGAGTCGTGGCGCAGGCCGTCGAAGAGCTTGGCGAAGTACAGGTCGAAATCGCTGAGAAACGCATCGGTGGTGATGCAATCGGTCAGGGCGATGCCCAGCAGGCCACGGTACTCGCGCACCCAGCAGTCGAGGGCGGCGATCTGGCTGTCGATCAGGCGCGGGCCGAGTTGCTGGTGGGCCATGATCCATTCGTGGGCCATGGTGCCCAGCGGCTTCATGTTCAGCTCGCGGGCCAGGTGCACGTTGCTGGTGCCGACAAAACGCCCGGGGAAGTCGTGCTTGAGCACGTTCACCACTTCTTCCTGCACGCGGTAGGAGAAGCGTCGACGCGTGCCGAAATCCGCGACCTGCAGTTCGGACAGTTCTTCGACGCTGGCGTTGGCCGTCAGCCAGTCGAACTTGCGATACAGCTGCTCGCGGGCCTGTTCGAGGATCACGCTCTGGTAGCGATAGCGGTTACGCACTTCGCTGACGATGGCCAGCATCGGCACTTCAAACAGGATCACGTGCAGCCATGGCCCGCGCAGGCGGATAAACAGCTCACCGTTTTCGATACCGGTGTGCACGTAGCGCAGGTTGAAGCGAAACAGCCCGAGGAAACGCAGGAAATCCGGCTTCATGAAGCTGATGCGTTCCAGGAAGCCCAGTTGGTCGGGGCTCAGGCTCAGCTCGGCGAGGCGCTCGATCTGGTAGCGGATCTCCGCCAGGTACGGGCGCAGGTCTTCACTGTTGCGGCAACGAAACTCCCATTCAACTTCCACGTTCGGGTAGTTGTGCAGCACCGCCTGCATCATGGTCAGCTTGTAGAAGTCGGTGTCGAGCAGGTTCTGCACGATGCGATCGGCAAACACACTCTCGCTCATAACGGGAATCTCCAGACGGGTCGGCGATGGGCGCCGACCTTTACGCACAATTAAGGAATGGCGCTAGTGGCGCATAGACCTGTGCTGTTTTGCCAGTGTTTTTTCAGCTGGGCATTGTTGTGTGGCCCCTGACGCCTTCGCGAGCAAGCCCGCTCCCACATTTGGAACGCGTTCCAAATGTGGGAGCGGGCTTGCTCGCGAAGGCGGTATTGCAGGCAACGCGCCTCAATCAGACTCAACCTGCTCCATCATCCACTTCACAAAATCCCGCACCTTGGGCACTTCCGCCGAGTGCTCGGGGTAGGCCAGGTAATACGCATCCTGGCTCGGCATCGCATGCTGCCAGGGGATCACCAGCTTGCCTTCGGCGAGCTCTTCTTCCACCAGAAACCTGGGCAGCAGCGCCACACCGCAGCCAACCTGTGCGGCGCGAATGCACATATAAAAGGTCTCGAAGCGCGGCCCATGGTAGCTGTGCTCGGTGTGATGACCCTGGGCGGCGAACCAGTCATGCCAGCCTTGCGGGCGCGAGGCGTTTTGCAGCAACACCAGTTCGCTCAGTTGCGTGGGGTCGGTAAATGCTTGGGCGGGCAGGCTGTCGGGTGAGCACACGGGCACCAGTTCTTCGCTGAATAGCTTGAGGCTCTCGGTGCCGGGCCGTGAGCCCTGGCCAAAGTAGAAGGCCAGGTCGGCCTTGCCTTGCAGCAGCTCGTCGGGCTCCTGTTCGTTGCACAGGTCCAGGTGAATCTGCGGATGGCGCAGTCGCCAGCCCTTGAGGCGCGGCACCAGCCAGCGGGCGCCGAAGGTGTAGGGCGTGGACACCCGCAGCACTTCAGTCTCGCCGCCGTAGGAGCGCAGGTAATGGGTGGACATCTCCACCTGAGTGAGGATCTTGCGCACTTCCACCAGGTACAGATCGCCCGCCGGGGTCATCTGCAAGCGGCGGCGCACCCGGCGAAACAGCAGGTGCTGCAACAGTTCTTCCAGCTGCGCGACCTGTTTGCTGACAGCGCTCTGGGTGAGGTTCAGCTCTTCGGCGGCGCGGGTAAAACTCAGGTGGCGGGTGACCGCTTCGAAGCACTGCAGGGCGGTGATCGAGGGCAAATGTCTTTTATTCAGCACGGCACGCCTCTTTTTGTTCTTAGCATGAATAAACGGAATGATATCTCGCCTAATCGTCGTTTGTTGGCAAGTCTTGGGCCAGCTACAAATAAGGTCTGGATCGCCGCGACCGCTGGCGGCGCAAATTTCTGTTTGTAGATTGAAGGAGTGACCCATGGTTGCCGCATTGCTTGATCGTCTGGGGGTAAACCCGGCGCTGTACCAGTCGGGTAAACAACCCGTGCATTCGCCCATTGATGGCAGCCGGATTGCCAGTGTGCACTGGGAAGGCGCCGCCGAGGTGGAGCAGCAGGTCAGTCGCGCCGAGCATGCATTCGAGGCCTGGCGCAAGGTGCCGGCCCCGCGTCGTGGTGAGCTGGTGCGCCAGTTCGGCGACGTGTTGCGCGAGTACAAGGCCGACCTCGGCGAGCTGGTGTCGTGGGAAGCCGGCAAGATCACCCAGGAAGGTTTGGGTGAAGTGCAGGAAATGATCGACATCTGCGACTTCGCCGTCGGCCTGTCGCGCCAGTTGTACGGCTTGACCATCGCCTCCGAGCGTCCGGGCCACCACATGCGTGAAACCTGGCACCCGCTGGGCGTGGTTGGCGTGATCAGCGCCTTCAACTTCCCGGTCGCCGTATGGGCGTGGAACACCGCGCTGGCGCTGGTGTGCGGCAACGCAGTGATCTGGAAACCGTCGGAAAAAACCCCGCTTACCGCCCTGGCCTGCCAGGCACTGTTCGAGCGCGTACTGAAGAACTTCAGCGATGCGCCGCCGTACCTCAGCCAGGTGATCATCGGTGGCCGCGATGCCGGCTCCGCACTCGTGGATGACCCGCGTGTTGCGCTGATCAGCGCCACCGGCAGCACCCGCATGGGCCGCGAAGTAGCGCCGAAAGTCGCTGCACGTTTTGCCCGCAGCATTCTCGAACTGGGCGGCAACAACGCGATGATCCTCGGCCCAAGCGCCGACCTGGACATGGCCGTGCGCGCGATTCTGTTCAGCGCCGTCGGTACCGCCGGCCAGCGCTGCACCAGCCTGCGTCGGCTGATCGCCCATGAGTCGGTAAAAGAGGAAATCGTCACCCGCCTCAAGGCTGCGTATTCCAAAGTGCGCATCGGCCATCCGCTGGAAGGCAACCTGATCGGCCCGCTGATCGACAAGCACAGCTTCGAAAACATGCAGGACGCCCTGGAGCAGGCCTTGAGCGAAGGCGGCCGGGTGTTTGGCGGCAAGCGCCAGTTGGAAGACACGTTCCCCAACGCTTACTACGTGTCGCCGGCCATCGTGGAAATGCCGGAGCAGAGTGATGTGGTGTGCACCGAGACGTTCGCGCCGATTCTGTATGTGGTCGGCTATACCGATTTCGCTGAAGCGCTGCGCCTGAACAATGCAGTGCCACAAGGCCTGTCTTCGTGCATCTTTACCACTGACGTGCGCGAGGCCGAGCAGTTCATGTCGGCGGTGGGCAGTGACTGCGGGATCGCGAACGTCAACATCGGCCCGAGCGGCGCGGAGATTGGTGGCGCGTTTGGCGGTGAGAAAGAGACCGGTGGCGGGCGTGAGTCGGGCTCGGATGCATGGCGCGGGTACATGCGTCGCCAGACCAACACCGTGAACTACTCGCTGGAACTGCCGCTGGCCCAGGGCATTACCTTCGACTGATACCTCAAGTCGGAGTGAGGTCAATGTGGGAGCGGGCTTGCTCGCGAAAGCGGTGTGTCAGTCAACGAATGCTTATCTGATCCACCGCTTTCGCGAGCAAGCCCGCTCCCACATTTGACCGTATTTACAATTCGGAAAAGTGGTTTGTTAGGTCTCATCGGAGTCTGGCAATGGCATTACGCGAAGCATGTTTGTGGGAACAACTCACTCCTGGCCGGCCGGATCGTGCCGCGCTCAAGGGCGAGGTAAAAGTGGATGTGTGCGTGATCGGCGCCGGCATCACCGGTTTGTCGGCAGCCATACACTTGCTGGAACAAGGAAAAAGTGTCGCCGTACTCGAGGCCCATCGCACCGGCCACGGTGGTTCGGGACGCAACGTAGGGCTGGTCAATGCAGGGATGTGGATTCCCCCGGACGAGATAGAAGCCGGTTTTGGTACCGCGGTGGGCAGCCAGCTCAACCGCATGCTCGGCGCGGCACCGTCCCTGGTGTTCAGCCTGATCGACAAATACAACATCGACTGCCAACTGCGTCGCGAGGGCACCTTGCACATGGCGCACAACGCCCGTGGCGAGGCGGATTTGCGCAGTCGTGAAGAACAGTGGAAGCGTCGCGGTGCACCTGTGGAGCTGTTGACCGGCGCTGCATGCGAACAAGCCACCGGTACCAAAAAGATTGCCGCCGCCTTGCTCGACCGGCGGGCCGGCACCTTGAACCCGATGGCCTACACCAGTGGTTTGGCCAATGCCGCCGTCGGGCTCGGCGGACAGTTGTTCGATCACTCCCCAGTCACCCAACTGGAACGCCAGGGCCAGCACTGGTCAGTGCAGACTGCCCAAGGCTCGGTGCAGGCCGAACAGGTGGTGATCGCTTCGAACGCCTACACCGAAGGCGAGTGGACCGAGCTGCGCCGCAACTTTTTCCCCGGTTATTACTATCAGGTGGCGTCGGCCCCTCTGACCGACGACGCCGCCCAACAAATCCTGCCCGGCGGCCAAGGCTCCTGGGACACTCGCCAGGTACTCAGCAGCATCCGCCGCGACGCCGAAGGCCGCCTGCTGCTCGGCAGCCTGGGCAACGGCAACCAGAAACCCGCGTGGTTCCTCAAGGCCTGGGCCGATCGGGTGCAACAGCACTACTTCCCGTACCTCAAACCGGTGCAGTGGGAGTGCACCTGGACCGGCTGCATCGCGTTCACCCCGGACCACTTGATGCGCCTGTTCGAGCCGGCGCCCGGGTTGGTGGCGGTCACCGGTTACAACGGGCGCGGGGTGACGACCGGCAGTGTCGTGGGCAAAGCCTTCGCGGATTATCTGTGTCACCAGGATCCACAGGCACTGCCGATCCCCTTTGCGCCGATGCAGCCGTTGGCCGGTGTGGGCCTGCGCAGCTGTTTGTACGAGGCGGGATTCTCGCTGTATCACGCGGGCCAATGCCTGCGGATCGTGATCTGATCAACGAAATACCCCTCAGAAGCCTGCATTTTCTTAGCCGGCTACTAATCTGTATTGGTGCGAGTCGTAGCAGTAACGCACTGTAAATGTGCACTTCCGTTACGCACGCTGTTACATGTTTAAGGGTGGCCGTTTAGTGGCCGGGTTGCAGTGCTTGATTGGTCGGGTTGCACTTTATAGGTCCAATGGTTGCACCTGGTTGAGATAGACGGTTGCACGTCCAATCAAAAGGCGCCCAAAAACCTGCAATAACAATGACACCGTGTCTTTTTGAATAATAAAAACGTAATGGCACGACGCTTGCTCTGGGCTTTCTCCGAAAGTTTTTGAAGTGAAGCTGCAGTGCCAATTCAACAAAAACCTCGGAGCACCACTCATGTCCCAGACGTTTTACAAGAAAGGTTTTCTAGCCCTCGCCGTTGCTGCGGCGCTGGGTGTTTCTGCGTTTGCTCAAGCTGATGTGAAGATTGGCGTAGCGGGGCCGATGACCGGCGCCAACGCGGCATTTGGTGAGCAGTACATGAAAGGTGCCCAGGCGGCAGCCGATGTCATCAACAAGGCCGGCGGCATCAACGGCGAGCAGATCAAGCTGGTGGCCGGCGATGACGCCTGCGAACCCAAGCAGGCCGTGGCCGTGGCCAACCGCCTGGTTGACCAGGACAAAGTGATTGGCGTGGTCGGGCACTTCTGCTCGTCGAACACTATCCCAGCCTCCGAGGTGTATGCCGATGCGGGCGTGATCATGATCACCCCGGGCTCCACCAACCCGCAGGTTACCGAGCGTGGCCTGTCGGCCGTGTTCCGCATGTGTGGTCGTGACGATCAGCAAGGCATCGTGGCCGGCGACTACATCGTCGACGTGCTCAAGGGCAAGAAAGTTGCCGTTATCAACGACAAGGACACCTACGGCAAAGGCCTGGCCGACGCCACTGCGGCGCAGTTGACCAAGCGCGGTGTGAAGCCGGTGCTGGAAGAAGGCCTGACCCGTGGCGAGAAAGATTTCAGCGCCTTGGTTACCAAGATCCGCTCCACCGGTGCTGACGTCGTGTACTTCGGCGGCCTGCACCCGGAAGCCGGCCCACTGGTTCGGCAGATTCGTGAAGCCGGCCTGAAAGACGTCAAGTTCATGTCCGATGACGGCGTGGTGACCGACGAACTGGTGGCCACCGCCGGTGGTGCACAGTACGTGGATGGCGTGTACATGACCTTCGGCGCCGACCCACGCCTGCTGCCAGACAGCAAGACCGTGGTGGAAGAGTTCCGCAAAAATGGCACCGAGCCTGAAGGCTACACCCTGTACGCCTACGCCTCGATCCAGGCCCTGGCCGCCGGTTTCAATGGCGCCAAGTCCGACAAGGGCGAAGACGCAGCCAAATGGCTGAAATCCCACCCGGTCAAAACCGTCATGGGCGAGAAGAACTGGGACGCCAAGGGCGACCTGAAAATCTCCGACTATGTGGTTTACCAGTGGGACAAGGACGGCAAGTATCACCAGCTGGAAAAGCAGAAGTAATAGTTAGCGCGATGGGTTAGACGCCACTTGACCCTGTGGGAACCGGGCTTTTGTGGGGGCTGGCTTGCCTGCGATAGCGTCACCTCGGGTTGACTGACATTCCGAGGTGTCGCTATCGCGGGCAAGCCCGGCGCCCACACACGCCAGCTCCTACACGGGGACTTGGTTGCCAGCCCCTTTTGTGTCTGTCTTTTCCTCCTAGAAGATCCGCACACCCACAGGTGTGCAGGCTCTCACTGCGTGAGATTGCGTTATGGATGGTATTTTCCTGCAGCAACTGGTCAATGGGCTGACCCTCGGGTCGGTCTATGGCTTGATCGCCATCGGCTACACAATGGTCTATGGCATCATTGGCATGATCAACTTCGCCCATGGCGAGGTTTATATGATTTCCGCTTACCTCGCGGCGATCAGTCTGGCACTGCTGGCTTACTTCGGCATCGAATCCTTCCCGCTGCTCATCCTTGGCACCCTGATCTTCACCGTCGTCGTCACCGGCGTCTACGGCTGGGTCATCGAGCGTGTCGCCTACAAACCGCTGCGCAACTCCACCCGACTGGCACCGCTGATCAGCGCCATCGGTATTTCGCTGATCCTGCAGAACTACGCGCAGATCGCCCAGGGCGCCAAGCAACAAGGCATCCCGACGCTGCTGGCCGGCGCCTGGAGAGTCGATATCGGCACCGGCTTCGTGCAATTGACCTACACCAAGGTGTTCATCCTGGTGGCCGCGTTCGTCGGCATGGGCCTGCTGACCTACATCATCAAGTACACCAAGCTCGGCCGCATGTGCCGCGCTACCCAGCAAGACCGCAAGATGGCGTCGATCCTCGGTATCAACACCGACCGGGTCATCTCCTACGTATTCGTGATTGGTGCCGCCATGGCCGCGCTGGCCGGTGTGCTGATCACCCTGAACTACGGCACGTTCGACTTCTATGCCGGCTTCATCATCGGCATCAAGGCATTTACCGCAGCGGTACTCGGCGGCATCGGCTCCCTGCCTGGGGCCATGCTGGGCGGGATCATCCTGGGTATTTCCGAGTCGCTGTTCTCGGGGTTGATCAACTCTGACTACAAAGACGTGTTCAGTTTCTCCCTGCTGGTGGTGATCCTGATTTTCCGTCCCCAGGGCCTGCTCGGTCGCCCACTCGTGGCGAAGGTATAACTATGTCTGCTGCCTACTCTATCGATATCAAGAAAAGTGTCGTCGATGCGGTACTCGCCGGGCTGATTTCGCTGATCGTGTTCGGTCCGATCGTCGGCGTGGTCCTCGACGGCTACAGCTTCAACCTGCAACCGGCGCGTGTCGGCATCCTGGTGGCCATCGTGATGGTCGGCCGGTTCGCCATGAGCCTGTTCCTGCAAACCCCAAGGGGCCTGCGGATTCTGCAAGGGTTTGAAAGCACCGGCTCCGGTGTGCATGTACTCAAGCCGGACTACAAGTCGCGCCTGCGCTGGATCATCCCGGCGTTGATCGTGATTGCTATCGTGTTCCCGTTCTTTGCCAACAAATACCTGCTGACCGTGGTGATCCTCGGGTTGATCTACGTGTTGCTGGGCCTTGGCCTGAACATCGTGGTCGGCCTGGCCGGGCTGCTCGACCTGGGTTACGTGGCGTTCTACGCCATCGGCGCCTATGGCCTGGCGCTGGGTTACCAGTACCTCGGCCTGGGCTTCTGGTCGGTGCTGCCGCTGGCGGCGATTTGTGCGGCGCTGGCGGGGTGCATACTCGGGTTTCCGGTGCTGCGAATGCACGGCGATTACCTGGCGATCGTGACCCTGGGCTTCGGTGAAATCATCCGCCTGGTGCTGAATAACTGGCTGTCGTTTACCGGTGGCCCGAACGGCATGCCGGTGCCGTCGCCAACGTTTTTCGGCCTGGAGTTCGTGCGCAAGGCGAAGGATGGCGGGGTGCCGTTCCACGAGTTCTTCGGCATCGACTACAACCCCAACATCAAATTCCTGTTCATCTACATCGTGCTGTTCCTGGTAGTGCTGCTGGTGCTGTACATCAAGCACCGCCTGACCCGCATGCCGGTGGGCCGCGCGTGGGAAGCCTTGCGCGAAGACGAAATCGCCTGCCGTTCCATGGGCCTCAACCACGTGCTGGTGAAGCTCTCGGCGTTCACCATCGGCGCGTCCACTGCCGGTCTGGCCGGGGTGTTTTTCGCCAGCTACCAGGGCTTCGTCAACCCGTCGTCGTTCACCTTCTTCGAGTCGGCGCTGATCCTCGCCATCGTGGTATTGGGCGGCATGGGCTCGACCGTCGGCGTGGTGATTGCCGCGTTCGTGCTGACGGTGGCGCCGGAGCTGCTGCGCAGCTTCTCCGAGTACCGCGTGCTGCTCTTCGGCGTGTTGATGGTGGTGATGATGATCTGGCGACCACGAGGCCTGATTCGTATCAGCCGTACCGGTGTTGTCCCGCGTAAAGGAGTGGCGCCATGAGCAAGGAAGTCGTTCTTTCCGTGGAACACCTGATGATGCACTTTGGTGGCATCAAGGCCTTGAGCGACGTAAGTCTCAAGGTCAAGCGCAACTCGATCTTCGCCCTGATCGGTCCCAACGGTGCCGGCAAGACCACCGTGTTCAACTGCCTGACCGGTTTCTACAAAGCCTCCGGCGGCAAGATCGAACTCAATGTGCGCGGCAAGCAGACCAACGTGATCCAACTGCTGGGCGAGCGCTTCAAGGCCACCGACTTTGTCTCGCCGAAAAGCTTCGTCAGCCGGGTGTTCTACAAGATGTTCGGCGGCACTCACCTGGTGAACCGGGCGGGTTTGGCGCGCACCTTCCAGAACATTCGCCTGTTCAAGGAAATGTCGGTGGTGGAGAACCTGCTGGTGGCCCAGCACATGTGGGTCAACCGCAACATGCTCGCGGGCATCCTCAATACCAAGGGCTACCGCAAGGCTGAAAGCGATGCCCTCGACCATGCGTTCTACTGGCTGGAAGTGGTGGACCTGGTGGACTGCGCCAACCGCCTGGCCGGCGAGCTGTCCTACGGCCAGCAACGCCGCCTGGAAATCGCTCGTGCCATGTGCACCCGGCCGCAGATCATCTGCCTCGACGAACCGGCTGCCGGCCTCAACCCCCAGGAAACCGAAGCCCTCAGCGCGATGATTCGCCTGCTGCGGGACGAGCACGACCTGACGGTGGTGCTGATCGAACACGACATGGGCATGGTGATGAGTATTTCCGACCACATCGTGGTGCTGGACCACGGCAACGTGATTGCCGAGGGCGGGCCGGAAGCGATCCGCAATGATCCGAAGGTGATCGCGGCTTATCTGGGCGCTGACGAAGAGGAGCTGGTATGAGTGAGCCAATCCTCGAACTGAAAGACCTGGACGTGTTCTACGGCCCGATCCAGGCCCTGAAGAAAGTTTCGCTGCACATCAACGAAGGCGAAACCGTGAGCCTGATCGGCTCCAACGGCGCGGGTAAATCCACGCTGCTGATGTCGATCTTTGGCCAGCCACGGGCCGAGTCCGGGCAGATCATCTACCGCGGCGTCGACATTACCCACAAATCGTCCCACTACATCGCCTCCAATGGCATTGCGCAGTCGCCGGAAGGGCGGCGGGTGTTCCCCGACATGACCGTCGAGGAAAACCTGCTGATGGGCACCATCCCGATTGGCGACAAGTTCGCCACCGAGGACATGCAGCGCATGTTCGAGCTGTTCCCGCGTCTCAAGGAGCGGCGCAACCAGCGGGCGATGACCATGTCCGGTGGTGAACAGCAGATGCTTGCCATCGCCCGCGCACTGATGAGCCGGCCCAAGCTGTTGCTGCTGGACGAGCCGAGCCTGGGGCTGGCGCCGATCGTGGTGAAGCAGATCTTTTCCACGCTGCGGGAGCTGGCGTCTACCGGCATGACCATCTTCCTGGTGGAGCAGAACGCCAACCATGCGTTGCGCTTGTCGGACCGGGCGTACGTGATGGTCAACGGCGAGATTCGCCTTACCGGCACCGGCAAGGAGCTGCTGGTGAATGAGGAGGTGCGTAACGCCTACCTCGGCGGGCATTAAGTCGTTCGCAGGTCCAATGTGGGAGCGGGCTTGTGTGGGAGCGGGCTTGCTCGCGAAGACGGTGGGTCAGTCACATGTGCATTGACTGATACGCCGCTTTCGCGAGCAAGCCCGCTCCCACACAAGCCCGCTCCCACATTTTTTTGCGTCGCCTGCAGGCTTTCCTGAAATTGTGGACAACAAATCCAGGCACCTGCCAAAGCGCGACATATAGCCGCCGCAAATCCCTGTTTTGTCACAGTTTTGACTTGTCCCCAAGCACTGTGGAACCGGCTGTGGGTAACGTGGGAGTAGCTGGCTGGAGGCCTTTGTTTTCGCGGCTTGCAGCGTGGTGGTTGTTTATTGATCAGTGAGTTTTTCGTGACCACCCGAGGGTTTTGTCAACCTGTTTAAAGACACAGGTATATGACCGGAATATGTCACTACGGCCTGTGGATAAGTCTGTGACTAAACTCTGGAAAGAGTGCCGCAGAGGCCGGAATGACTGGCCTGGAGCCATCGTCCTAGTTGCACCGTTTTGAACCGGGCTACATACGGGCTGCGCAAGGTCAAGCAAAAAACTTTTTGAATCGCGCTGAAAGCCTTGTGTAGCGCGGCTTTCAGCTTTTGTACTTGCCCCCAAAGACTGTGGACGGGGCTGTGGATAAGGTGCGCGCACATGGCTGCACGCCACGGCCTGTATGGCTTTCAGGCGATTGGTTGAATTTCGTACAGCATGAGCGGCATTCACCTGTGTCCACAGCGTGTAACAGTTGCCGCCAGCCCGGCAGCCGGGCATTCTGCTGGCTGATTTTTTACCTCGTAGCCCCGCAAGGAGAACACCATGTCCGATACGCTGTTTATTACTGGCGCGACCTCCGGTTTTGGCGAAGCCTGTGCCCGCCGTTTTGCCGAAGCCGGCTGGAAACTGGTGCTCACCGGCCGCCGCGCAGAGCGCTTGAACGCCCTGTGCGCCGAGCTTTCCAAGCAGACCGAAGTGCTCGGCCTGGTGGTGGACGTGCGTGACCGCAAGGCCATGGAAGAGGCGATCGCCAACCTGCCGCCGTCCTTTGCCACGCTGCGCGGGCTGATCAACAACGCCGGCCTGGCGGTGGGCACCGACCCTGCGCCGAAGTGCAGCCTTGACGATTGGGAAACCATGGTCGACACCAACATCAAGGGCCTGCTGACCACCACCAGCCTGCTGTTGCCGCGCTTGATCGCCCACGGCCGTGGCGCCGGCATCATCAACCTCGGTTCCATTGCCGGCAGCTACCCGTACCCGGGCAGCCACGTGTATGGCGGCACCAAGGCCTTCGTCAAACAGTTCTCGCTGAACCTGCGTTGCGACCTGCAGGGCACCGGCGTGCGCGTGACCAACATCGAGCCGGGCCTGTGTGAGAGTGAGTTCTCGCTGGTGCGCTTTGCCGGTGACCAGGCGCGTTATGACGCGACTTATGCCGGTGCCGAGCCGATCCAGCCGCAGGACATTGCGGATACGATCTTCTGGGTGCTTAACACCCCGGCACACGTGAACATCAACCGCCTGGAGCTGATGCCAGTGAGCCAGACCTGGGCCGGGTTTGCGATTGAGCGTGGCGCCAAGGCCTAAGTTCGTCGAGCTGTTGTGGCGAGGGAGCTTGCTCCCGCTGGGCTGCGAAGCGGCCCTGGCTTTTTTGGGGCGGCTTCGCCGCCCAGCGGGAGCAAGCTCCCTCGCCACAGGGTTTTTGTCAACCTGGAAAATGCGGCAAATCGGCCAAAACAGGACATAAGGTACACTCCACCCCTGAAAACCCCGCCGCGCTGTGCGGTTCAAAGGTTTTGACAGGAGGATATGTGAGTAACCGAGGTGAGCAGTCGCTGCTCAAACAATCGACCATCCTGATGTTTGCCGTGGCGATCGCCGGGATTGTCACAGGGGTGGTGTCGGGCGCCCAATCGATTTTATTCGACGGCTTTTTCTCGCTGATCGCCACCGCCATCAAGGTGCTGATGCTGATCACGGCCAAGCTGATCGCCAAGAAAAGCAACGAACGTTTCCAGTTCGGCTACTGGCACCTGGAGCCCATGGTGCTGCTGATCGAGGGCAGTTTCCTGCTGTTGATCGCCATCTACGCGTTTCTCAACGGCGTGTTCGGCATTATCAATGGCGGGCGCGATATCGAGTTGGGTCTGGTGATCATCTATGCGGCGGTGTTTACCGTCGTCGAGTTCGCCTATTTCTTCTACGTGCGTTACCGCAATCGCACGCTCAAGTCGTCGCTGATCCAGTTCGACAACATCAGCTGGCTGGTGGACGCGATGCTGTCGGTGGGGCTGCTGGTGAGCTTCCTGGCGGCGCTGTTGCTCAAGTCCCAGGGCTATGGGCAGTGGGCGGTGTATGTGGACCCGTTGATCCTGATCCTGCTGGCGTTGAGCATGCTGGCGCCGGCCTTCAAGATCCTGCGCCCGGCGCTACGCGACGTGTTGGGGATTGTGCCGGACCAACTGGACGGCAAAGTGCGCGAAGTGATGGAGGCGGCCCAGGCCAGGCATGGTTTCGATGATTACGTGTCCTACGTGCAGAAGCACGGGCGGGCGCGGTTTATCGAGATTCATGTGGTGCTGCCGGCGGATTACCCGGTGGATAACGTCGCCACCCTGGACGGGCTGCGCGAAGAAATATCCACAGGGTTGGGCAAGCCCGACGCGGCCCGCTGGCTGACGATCAGTTTTACCGGGGACCGCAAATGGATTGCGTAAGGCCCAGGTAGCACGTCGCCAAGTGGTAAGGCGTGGTCGACGGCATGTCCCGCCGGCTCACGCGCCCCTTGGCATCCAGGCACTCATTCCAGCCTTTGTCGTGCAGGAAGCGTTGTTGCAGCGCCAGCAATTGGCGTTGCAGCACGGCTTCACTGTCGGGCCGCAAGGTCAGCGCCCGCAGGTATTCGGCCTGGGCCCAGATGCGCTGAGTGCCGTCGCGCACGCTGCCGTCCAGGGCGAGCATGCCGCTGACCGCACCGGTCAGGTTATCCACACCCTTTTGCTCGGCATAGGTGAACGCTTTGTTCAGCGATGTGTGCAGCGGTGTGCCGCGCAACAGGTCCGAAGATTCCAGCAGGAAGAACCATTCGAACTGATGCCCCGGTTCAAACCAGTTATCCACAGCGCCCAGCGGTTTTTCCATCATCACCCCGTGTTGGCGGTCGATGAAGCGCTTCTGCATGGCGTTGGCCAGGTCCAGCAACGCGTCTTGGGTGACGGCGTCCTCCCGCACGGCCAGCGTGGCGAGGAAACCTTCGGCAAGGTGCATCAGCGGGTTTTGCAGAGGGCCAGACTTGAGGGATGACCAGTTACGTTCCAGCACCGCTTCGTACAGGCCGTCGCCGGTGGCGAAGCGTTCGGCGACCACTTCCAGGGCGGCGTCGAGTACCGATTCCACCAGCGATTCACGCACCTTGGCCCAATAGTGGGCGCAGGCGAAGATGATGAAGGCGTGGGTGTAGAGGTCTTTGCGTTTATCCAGCGGCTTGCCGTGGGCGTCGATGCTGTAGAACCAGCCGCCGTGCTCGGCGTCGTGGAAGTGCCGTTGCAGGGAACGGAACAACGCGGCGGCGCGCTCCTCGGCAAAGGCTGCGCCGGGTTCACCGATCAGGCTGGCAAACAGGTACAACTGCCGTGCGCAGGCCATGGCGCGATAGCGTTGCGGGGGCAAAGGCCGATGATCGGCGTCCAGGGCCTCATAGGGCAGCGCCAGGTCGGCATTCCAGCCCGGGCCTTGCCAGAGCGGCACGATCAGGTCGTGGAAGTGCGTCAACACGGCGGTCAATTGAGGCTTGAGGGCGGAGCTTGGAGCGATGGGCATCGGCTGGCGTCGTCACGGCAGGGGTGTTTGCGCGACATGGTATCAGGCTTGGGATCGGTGTTGTCTTTACTGCCGCCTTCGCGAGCAAGCCCGCTCCCACATTCGATCGAGTTCCATTGTTGGAATGCAGTCGACTGTGGGAGCGGGCTTGCTCGCGAAGAGGCCCTCAGGAGCACCGAAAATCAGGCAGCGAGCAACCAAACCCCAGTCGCCGCCGAAGCCGCACCCGCCACCCGCACCAACGGCGCAGCCGCCGCCGGCAGGAAACGCACCACGGCATAACCGGCAGCATGCAAAACCGCCGTCGCACCCACAAACCCTATGGCATACGCCCAAGGGCTGGACATGTCCGGCAGCTCCAAACCATGGGCCACGCCATGGAACAGTGCAAACAGCGCCGTCGCCGCCACCGCCACGAACAACGGCGGCCGCACCGCCAGCGCTACCGCCAGGCCCAGCGCCAGCACCGACGCGGCAATCCCGCTTTCCAGCGCCGGCAGTTCCAGCCCTTCAAAGCCCAGCATCCCGCCGATCAGCATGGTGCCGACAAACGTGCACGGCAGCGCCCAGCGCGCCGAGCCTTTTTGTTGAGCGGCCCACAGGCCCACGGCGACCATTGCCAACAAGTGGTCGATGCCGCCCAGCGGGTGGCTGATACCGGCCACCAGGCCGTTGTCGCCATGGCCGGGGTGGGCGAAGGCGAGGGCGGGAGTGAGCAGCAAGGCTGCGGCAGCGAGAAGTGTATTGAGGCGCATGGACAGGCTCCTTGTGGGGGTTGATCAGGCTGCGGTCAGCAAGCCCTGGCGTTCGATGAAGGCGACGATTTCTTCCAGGCCGACGCCGGTTTTCTGATTGCTGAAGACGAAAGGTTTACCGCCGCGCATGCGCTGGGTATCGCTGTTCATCAGCTCCAGGGATGCGCCTACCAGCGGCGCCAGATCGATCTTGTTGATCACCAGCAGGTCGGATTTGCAGATTCCCGGCCCGCCTTTGCGCGGCAGCTTGTCGCCGGCCGACACATCGATCACGTAGATGGTCAGGTCCGACAGTTCCGGGCTGAAGGTGGCCGACAGGTTGTCGCCGCCGGATTCCACCAGGATCAGGTCCAGGCCGGGAAAGCGACGGTTGAGTTGGTCTACTGCTTCGAGGTTGATGGAGGCGTCTTCGCGAATCGCGGTGTGGGGGCAGCCGCCGGTTTCCACACCGATGATGCGCTCGGGCGCCAGGGCCTGGTTGCGCACCAGGAAGTCGGCGTCTTCGCGGGTGTAGATATCGTTGGTGACCACCGCCAGGTTGTAGCGATCACGCAGGGCCAGGCACAGGGCCAGGGTCAGGGCGGTCTTGCCGGAGCCGACCGGGCCGCCGATGCCGACGCGCAGGGGTTGGGTGTTCATGTGATTCTCCAAGATAAAGTGCCCTAGGAACGGAACAGGCGGCTGTACTGGCGCTCATGGGCCATGCACGCCAGGGACAGGCCAAACGCGGCGCTGCCGTAGTGATTGGGGTCAAGCTGGCTGGCGTCCTGCTGGGCTTGTTGCAGCAGCGGCAGCAGTTCGCTGGTCAGGCGCTGGGCGGCTTGTTGGCCCAGAGGCAGCGTCTTCATCAGCACCGCCAATTGGTTTTCCAGCCAACTCCACAGCCAGGCGGCCAGGGCGTCATCCGGGCTGATCTGCCAGGCGCGGGCGGCCAGGGCCCAGCCCAGCGCCAGGTGCGGTTCGGAACGCTGTGCCAGGAACTCTCGGGCGGCGTCATCCAGCTCCGGTAAACCGTTCAATAGCTGGTGCAGGGAATAGCCCATCTGCCGGCTTTCCTGATAAAGCTCGCGGGTTTCACGGCTGGCGCGGTGTTCCTCACACAACTGCGCGAGGCGCGACCAGTCCTGTTCGGCGGCGGCCTGGCAGTGGGCGAGCAGCAGCGGCGCTTCGAAGCGCGCCAGGTTGAGCAACAGTTGATCGCTGATCCAGCGCCCGGCACTTGCCGGGTCGGTCACGCGGGCTTGCTCCACGGCCATTTCCAGGCCCTGGGAATAGCTGTAGCCACCAATCGGCAGCTGCGGACTGGCCAGACGCAACAGCGCCCAGGCTGGGTTCATAGGCGTACGCCGAACTGGTGCAGCTTGGGCGGGTAGTTGAAGTCTTCGTCGCCATGGCGGGAGTGGTGGTGGCCGCCGCCATAGGCGCCGTGTTCCGGCTGGAAGGGGGCCTCGATGGTCTCGGTCGTCGCGCCCAACTGATCGAGCATGGCCTTGAGCACGTAGTCATCGAGCAGGCGCAGCCAACCGTCACCCACTTGCAGCGCCACGTGGCGGTTGCCCAGGTGATAGGCGGCGCGGGTCAGTTCAAAGGCATTGCCGCAGGTGACGTGCAGCAGTTGTTCAGGCCGGGCGCACACGCGTACGACACGTCCGTCTTCAGCCTGTAGGAATTCGCCATCGTGCAGCGGCGGTTGGCCGCGCTCCAGAAACAGGCCGACGTCTTCTCCGTCGGCACTGAAACAGCGCAGGCGGCTTTTGCTGCGGGCTTCGAAATTCAGCAGCAACTCTGCGGCCCAGACGGGTTGGGGGGCGATTCGGCGGTGGATCACCAGCATCAGAAAGCTTCCAGCTATGAGCGATAAGCAAGCTAGAGCAAGGGTCTTGCCAACCACGCGGGGAGTAGGAATTCCCTGTAGGCAGGCGACTTGTGCCACCTGATGGCGCAGGAAATTATTCCAAAATGTTTCATTTTGGTGCGTGGTTGGATTTATAGCACCGGATCCGGGCGCTCGGCGTTGAATTCCATTGCTTGGTGCATGAAATTTCTTTCATCTTTTATGAGTTTTGATTGCTTGGGACTTTTCCTACGCACTTGCAGGATTTGCCGTGCGTTGCGTTACGCGCTGTTTCATTAGGATTCCGCTCCGTATTTAATCTTCAGCGGTTTCCACCATGTACAAGTCATTTTTCTGTTTACTCATTGTCAGTTTGTCGCTCGCCATTTCATCTGCTTCGGCCAATCTTCAGCGTGCCCCGGCATTCGCGCCGCCACCTACTATCGACAACGTGATCGACCGCGCCCACGAGCTGTTGGGCACGCCCTATAAATTGGGCGGCGCTTCGGTGAAGCAGGGCTTCGATTGCAGCAGCTTCCTGGTGTACCTGTTCAAGACCGAAGCCAACATTCATCTGCCTCGCACCACCTCGGCGATGCACCGCTCAACCGCGGCCACGGTCAAGCGCAATGCGTTGCAACCGGGTGATGCGGTGTTTTTCAGGGGCAATGGGCGCGGCCAGGTCAGCCACGTTGGTCTCTATATAGGAGAGGGCAAGTTCATCCACTCGCCACGCACGGGCAAAAGCGTGCGCATCGACTCACTGGCCAACAGCTATTGGAACCGGAACTACACCACCGCCAAGCGTTTTCACACCGTGCGCTGAGTTATTCGGTGCTGCCCAGGCCTTGCCAATGCTTGAGACCGATAAAGATGAAACGCAGCTGCTGGGTGATCTTGGCTTGTGGCGTGAGGTGCGCAGGCAGCGCTTCGGCGGGCGGGTCGATAATGTCGGGCAGGGTGGCGAACACGCTCTTGACGATCAGGTCGGCCATCACGTGCAGGCCGTCGGCATCCAGGTGCTGGAGCTTGGGCATCAGGGTCAGGTCGGCGGCGAGGTCGCTGGCGATGTCCTCACGCAGGGCACCAATGGCTTGGCGAACGGCGAGGCTGCCACCGTATTGCTCGCGGGCCAGGAACAGGAATTGCGAACGGTTGGCGGCGACCACATCAAGGAAAATCCGCACGGAGGCATCAATGATGCCGCCCATCACGAATTCGTTGTGGCGCACCAAGCGAATCGTCGCGCGAAAGGTCTGGCCGACTTCACTGACCAATACCAGGCCCAACTGATCCATATCGGCAAAGTGACGGTAGAAACCGGTGGGCACGATGCCGGCGGTCTTGGCCACTTCACGCAGGCTGAGGCTGCCGAACCCACGGCCACACTCCATCAGATGGCGGGCTGCGTCCATCAGGGCGAGTCGGGTCTGTTGCTTCTGTTCGGCGCGGGGCAGCATTGGCAGGCGGGCTTTGTGGACAAGGACAGCGACGCACTCTAGCAAATCAGCTTTGCCAGCGTCGAACTTCAAAAGGGAGAAGGGCGTTGCGGTTCACACAAAGTCAAAGCCCGATCGGCTGATCGGGCTTTTTTCCAGGGCCAGCACGGGCTTAGCTCTGTGCTTGATGCAGTTCTGCCAGACGGTCAGCACCGCCTTCCACTACGCCGTCAGCATAAGCGCGTTTGTTGGCGCGGCTCGAACCATCTTCAACCAGGCCTTTCTGTTCCAGGCGATCACGACCACCTTCGGCAACAGCGTTGCGTTCCATCAGGCGATCAGCGCCACCTTCAACCAGGCCTTTCTGTTCCAGACGATCACGGCCACCTTCAGCAACGCCTTCGGTGTAAGCACGTTTGTTGGCTTGTTCCGAACCGTTTTCAGTGATGCTGCCGTTGTAGTCGGTGTTGTTCTTGTCCGAAGCGCCGCTGCGAGCCAGGGTTTGGCTGAAGTGGGAAGCGTCGGCTTTCACTTGTGGGGTTGCCTGTTCAGCAGCTGGCAGGGCAAATGCGCTGGTGGCCAGGAGGGAAAGTGCAAAGCTTGCGAGTATTTGGCGTTTCATGATGGGTTGCTCCTTGGGAGGGCGATAAATTGGGTACAGGGCTAATGCTACTCTTGATAAGTCGATATAAAAGTTCATAAACACAATGGTAATAATCAACAGAATTGATTGTTCCCTGCGAAGGCTCTATCTCGCAGGTCTCAAGCCCGCGCTTTTGCACCGAGGTGGGTATTTTCGACACGAACGTGGGTAACAACGGTGCGTCGTTGATGATTGAAACTGTCTGGTTGGTCAGGAAAGGCGGTTTTTATGAGGATTTCATCAATGGGGTTAAACCCCCGCGCCGTTTGTCAGTCGTAGCCATATAAGCTGTAGTCAAAACGCGCGCCGCAAAGCGCCCGCTCAGTCGTAACCTGGAGTCCTGTGCAATGACGCGCACTCGTAAAATTCTCGCCTGGAGCTGCGCCAGCTTCGTTTTGTTAATCGCCATTGTGGTGTTGGTCCTGGTGTTCTTTGACTGGAACCGGATCAAGCCGCCCCTCAACGCCAAGGTCTCCGAAGAGCTGCATCGACCGTTTGCCATCAATGGCAACCTGGCAGTGGTGTGGCAGCGCGAGCCCGATGAGGGTGGCTGGCGCGCCTGGATTCCGTGGCCCCATGTGATTGCCGAAGACCTGACCCTGGGCAATCCCGACTGGTCGAAAGCCCCGCAGATGGTCACCCTCAAGCGCGTGGAGTTGCGTATCTCGCCCCTGGCGTTGCTGGCCCAGCGCGTGGTGATCCCGCGTATCGACCTCACCGAACCGAGTGCGCAGTTGCAGCGCCTGGCCGATGGCCGCGCCAACTGGACCTTCAAGTTCGACCCCAAGGACCCGAATGCCGAACCGTCCAACTGGGTGGTGGACATCGGCGCCATCGGCTTCGACAAAGGCCATGTGACCCTCGACGACCAGACTCTCAAGACCCAGCTCGACGTCGTGATCGACCTGCTCGGCAAGCCGATCCCCTTCGGCGAGATCGTCGGCGATGCCGACGCCAGGAAAGCCCTGGAAAAAGGCTCGGCGCCGCAGGATTACGCGTTCGGCCTCAAGGTCAAGGGCCAATACCACGGCCAGAAGCTCGATGGCACCGGCAAGATCGGTGGCCTGCTGGCCTTGCAGGACGCGGCCAAGCCGTTCCCGCTGCAAGCCCAGGCCAGGATCGGCGACACCAGCATCGCGCTGGCCGGCACCCTGACCGACCCGATGAACCTCGGCGCCCTTGACCTGCGCCTCAAACTCTCCGGCAGCAGCCTGGGCAACCTGTACCCGCTGACCGGCGTGACCTTGCCGGATTCGCCGGCCTATTCCACCGACGGCCACCTGATCGCCAAGCTGCATGAGGCCAGTGGCGCGTCGTTCCAGTATGAAAACTTCAACGGCAAGATCGGCAACAGCGACATCCACGGCAACCTCGGCTACGTCGCCAGCCAGCCGCGGCCCAAGCTCACCGGGGCGCTGGTCTCCAACCAGCTGTTGATGACCGACCTGGCGCCGCTGATCGGTGCCGACTCCAACGCCAAGCAAAAAGCCCGTGGCGGCGAAAGCAAGCAGCCGGCGACCAAGGTGCTGCCGGTGGAAGAGTTCCGCACCGAGCGCTGGCGCGACATGGATGCCGACGTTGAATTCACCGGCAAACGCATCGTCCACAGTGCCGAATTGCCGTTCACCGATCTCTACACTCACTTGGTGCTGAACGACGGGCAGTTGAGCCTGGAGCCCCTGCGTTTCGGTGTGGCCGGTGGCAAGCTCGACGCGCAGATTCGTCTCAACGGGCGCACCACGCCGATGGAAGGCCAGGCCAGACTCACCGCGCGCAACTTCAAGCTCAAGCAGCTGTTCCCGACCTTCGAGCCGATGAAAACCAGCTTCGGTGAGCTCAACGGCGACGCGGACATTTCCGGGCGCGGCAACTCCGTCGCGGCATTGCTTGGCACGTCGAATGGCGATCTGAAGATGTTGATCAACGACGGCGCCATCAGCCGCGGACTGATGGAAATCGCCGGGCTCAACGTTGGCAACTACGTGGTCGGCCGCCTGTTTGGCGACAAGGAAGTGAAGATCAACTGTGCGGCCGCAGACTTCGGCATCAAGTCGGGCCTGGCGACGACTCGCCTGTTTGTGTTCGATACCGAGAACGCGATCATCTACATCGATGGCACCGCGAACATGGCCAGCGAGCAGCTTGACCTGACCATTACTCCGGAGTCCAAAGGCTTCCGCCTGTTTTCCCTGCGCTCGCCGTTGTACGTCAACGGGCCGTTTATCAAACCGAATGCTGGCGTGAAGGCGGTGCCGCTGATGCTGCGTGGTGCGGGCATGGTTGCCTTGGGTGTGATTGCCGGCCCGGCGGCGGGTTTGCTGGCGCTGGTGGCACCGAGCGGCGATGAGCCGAACCAGTGTGCGCCGCTGCTGCAACAGATGAAGGAAGGCAAGGCACCTAAAACAGTGAAAGGCTAGCTGACAAAACCGTGAACCAAATGTGGGAGCGGGCTTGCTCGCGAAGGCGGTGGATCAGTCAAGAATGTTCCGACTGACCCACCGCCTTCGCGAGCAAGCCCGCTCCCACA